>SLTF01000181.1 GCA_007130025.1 Spirochaetales bacterium
CGACGCCGCGGTCAATTGATGCCGGTCAGCGCCTTGATGTACTGCAACCGCTCGAAGGCGGCGGGGTTCCCGCTGGTCGCCTGGGTCACCGATCCGCGGAACTGATCCAGACTCTGGTAGCCGAAATGCTCCATCCAGGACTCGATCTCGCCGAGTATCGTACCGATCTGTTGGAGCCCGTTGGCGTAGATGGTCGAGCATACCTGGACAACGGTGGCACCGGCGAGCAGAAGCTTCACCGCTTCCTTGCCGGTGTGCACACCAGTGGAGCCGGCAAGATCGCACGACACCTGGTCTCGGAGAATCGAAATCCAGCGAAGCGGCTGGTAGATTTCGTGCACCGTACTGAACTGATAACCGGGGGTCACCTGCCGCGCATCGATATCGATGTCCAGCTGATAGAACCGGTTGAATAGCACCAGGCCGTGGGTTCCCGCGCTGCACAGAGCGTGGGCCAGAGAGGGAAGCGAGGTGAAGTAGGGGCCGATTTTGACCGCAACCGGAATCGAGACCTGTTTTCGAATTGATTCCACCACGGCGAGGTAGCGCTTCTCGATGGCTTCCGAGCGGTCGGCCCGATCCCGTGGCATCAGGGAGACGTTGAGTTCAATCGCGTCTGCCCCGGCTTTTTCCAGTTGCCGGGCGTATTTGACCCACCACTCACCGGTAATGCAGTTCACACTCGCAATAATCGGCACCGCGTTCTCGGCTTTTGCTTGCGCGATGAGCGACAAATAATCGGCGGGGCCGAGATGTTTACCCATCTGCTCGAGGTACTCGGAGGCTTCCGGGTGAACGGAAAGCTCACCGGTCTCGCGGCCTTCGTCAATTTCAACATCGATCTGTTCTTCAAAGAGCGATTTCACGACAACCGCGCCGGCACCGGCTTCCACACACTGGTGAATCCCCTTTGCCGTGCCGGTGAGTCCACAACTTGAGACAATGATGGGGTTCCGCAAAGTGAGCCCGAGATATCGGGTTTGCATGTCGACCATGGGGCGGTTCCTTGTTCAAATGATTGTGAAATAACGTTCGTTTCGGTAGTATAGCAGAAGAGCTATATGAGAGCAAGGTAAAGAGGGTGGGGCAGATGGACGGCAGGACAGATATCGTTGTTATCGGAGCGGGGAGTGCGGGCATTGCGGCGGTTGAGGGGGCGCACGGGCACGATCCAGCGAAGTCGATTCTGCTGATCGATCAGGACCCGCACGCCCCCTATAAACGCACCAAGCTCTCAAAGCACCTGGCGTCGGGCTATCCGGAAACCGAGTTTCGGCTTCGCGATGAAACCTGGTTTCGAGAGATGAACGCCGAGCTCGTAACCGGCACGTCGGTCACGAGTATCAATCGCGAAACGAAGGAGGTGGAGCTCTCCGACGGGCGGGTTGTATCGTACGGGGCGCTGGTTCTGGCGCCGGGGTCGGAGCCGCTCTACCCAAAAATCGTGCGACCCCACGAAGAGGGGTCATTTTTCGTGCTCCGCAGCATGGGCGATGCACAGCGGCTGATGAGCACGCTGCGCCGCGCGCGCACCGTACTGATCGACGGCATGGGGGTTCTGGCCATTGAACTTGCCGACCAGCTCGTGAAGATGCAGAAAAAGCCAACCCTCGTGGGTGCGACGCCACAGCTCATGCCTCGACAGCTCAACGCTCGGGGAGCAGAGATGATGGAAGAGCTGCTTCTGCGCAATCGAGTCAAACTGCTTTTTCAGGAAGAGATCCTCTCCTTCGAGCCCGACCCCAAACGGGGCTTTGACGTTACCCTCCTCACACACTCGGGCGTCTACGATGTGGTACTGCTCTGCATCGGGGTTCAACCCCGAATCAATCTCGCCGTCGATGCCGGATTGACCGTTGACCGGGGAATTGTGGTGGACGACCGGCTGGCAACCAGCGACCCGGCAATTTTCTGTGCGGGGGATGCCGCGCAGCATTCCGCCGGCAGGGTGACCCACCTTTGGCACGCCGCCGAACACCAGGGCCGTCTGGCGGGTGCGAACGCCGCAGGCGGCAACGAGCGCATGGATGGGCGGCGATTTCGGCTCAAGACGTCGGTATTCGGCAGCTACGTCTTCTCCCTTGGGCTGCCTCGCGATCTATCTCCCTACCAGATTGAAGAAAACGAGGCCGAAAGCCGGTATCAGGCGTTCTATTTCCGAGACGGTCGGCTCGACGGTGCGGTGATGTTCAACGACGAGCCGCATGCCCGCAAATACGAACAGGCGGTCAACGAGGGGTGGGATTACGATCGCGTATCCCGGGAGCTGCGTCTGTAGTATCACCGGTGCCCGTTTGCTTTCCGGCGGAAACGTGAGTATCTTTTGCCCAGCGAACACCAATCACCAGGAGGAAACTATGGCATTTACCACTCCGGATCTCCCGTACGCGTACAATGCGCTGGAGCCGTATATTGATGAACAGACAATGAAGATTCATCACGACAAGCATCACGCCGCCTATACCACCAAGCTCAACGCAGCGGTGGAAGGTACGGAATACGCGTCGTGGAGTGCGGAACAGCTCGTCCGCGACTACGCCAAGCTCCCCGGCAACATTCAGGGAGCGGTTCGAAACAACGGCGGTGGTCACGTCAATCACGACCTGTTCTGGCAGATTCTCAAGAAAAACGAGGGCGGAAAGCCCGCCGGGACCCTGGGTCCCGCAATCGACAACGCGTTTGGAAGTTTTGACGACTTCAAAAAGCAGTTCAGCGATGCAGCGGCTACCCGCTTCGGCAGCGGTTGGGCGTGGCTCGTAGTTGGAACCAACGGAAAGCTGGAGGCAATCTCCACCCCCAATCAGGATAACCCCATCACCGACGGAAAGATCCCCATTCTGGGTCTGGACGTATGGGAGCACGCGTACTACCTGAAGTACCAGAACCGACGCCCCGACTATATCGAAGCGTTTTTCAACGTGGTAAACTGGGACAAGGTAAACGAGCTCTACGAGGCCGCGAAGTAATCGACCGAAACGGTTTCGCGCGCGGTCCGTTTCCGCGCTCGTGCAATGAGAGAGTACCTCACCGGCCCGCCGATTGGCGGGCTTTTTCGTGCCCCCGGTATGCAAATCCGGAGGTTATGTGTACATTCTCATCAGGGAGAGAGTTCATGCAGCAGTCACAACCAACGGTGGAACCGACGGCTCGGGTGTCCCTGAACGTCGAAGAGCTCCGCCGGGATTTTCCCATTCTCACGCGAACCATGAGGGGGAAGCCCTTTATATACCTGGATAACGGCGCAACCGCACTGAAACCCCAATCGGTGATCGATGAAGAGGTTCGGTACTACACCGAGCTCAGCGCCAACATCCATCGCGGTGTCTACGAGTTCAGCGAAGAAGCTTCGGAGTGTTATGACCGGACCCGTGGTATCGTTGCCCGGTTTGTCAATGCTCAAAGCGAGCGCGAAATTGTGTTCACCAAGAGTGCAACGGAATCGTCCAACCTCATTGCCTACGGTTGGGCGATGAAGAACATCAAGGCCGGTGATGAGATCTGTATCTCGGAGATCGAGCATCACGCCAACTTTGTGCCGTGGCAGGCACTTGCGGAGCGACTCGGCGCCACTCTGCGCATGATTCCCATGAACCCCACTGACGCCTCGCTGGACATCAGTGATCTTGATCGCCTCATCAACGACCGAACCCGCCTCGTGGGCATCACCGCAATGTCCAACGTAACCGGCTATATGCCGCCGGTCGAGCGGATTCTTGCGCGGGCGCGGGCGGTTGGCGCCGTCACGGTGGTGGACGGAGCGCAGTGGGTGTCCCACGCCACGGTGGACGTGCAGAAGCTTGATGCCGATTTCCTGATTTTTTCGGCACACAAAATGTGCGGTCCCACCGGGGTTGGCGTGCTCTACGGGCGCGAATCTCTCTTGAACGAGATGGACCCCTTCCTCTTCGGCGGCGACATGGTCTTGCGCGTTCGAAAGGAGAAAACCGTGTTTCGCAAGGCGCCGGAAAAGTTTGAGGCGGGCACGCCCAACATCGCCGGAGTCATGGCCTTCGGTAAGGCGGTCGAGTACCTGCAGAACGTGGGAATGGAGGCGATTCACGAGCACGAGCAGGATCTTCTTCGGTATGTGGTGGAGCGCGCATCGGAGATCGACGGTCTGGTCTCCTACGGCCCCGCAGATCTCTCGACGCGTGGCGGGATTTTCTCGTTCAATGTTGGCGACGCCCATCCGCACGACACCGGCAACATCCTCGATGAAGACGGCATCGCAGTGCGCACCGGGCTTCACTGCGCCCATCCGCTGATGCAGGCACTGGGGATTCCAGGAACGGTGCGAGCCTCATTTTACCTCTACAACACGCGCGCCGAAGTTGACCGTCTGATCGAGTCGATCCATCGGGTGCGCCGCATATTCAGCTGAAGGAAGATTCATGAGTCTCGAAGAAGATCTGTATAAGGAAATCATTCTGGAGAACTACCGCTCCAAGAAAAACCGTTCCCGGATGGACGACGCCGATCTCGCCTCCGAGGGAGCCAATCCGTCGTGCGGCGATGATGTCGAGCTGTTTGTGAAACTCGACGGCGATCGGGTTGTTGCGGTGACCTATGACGGCATTGGATGTTCGATCTGCTGCGCATCCGCCAACCTGTTGTGTGAGGCGATGAAGGGAAAGACGCTCACCGAAGCCATGACCATTATTGGTGAGTACCGAAAGATGCTTCTGGAAGACGAGACGCCCCACTTCAGCGAAGATCTCGCCGACCTGGAGGCGATGCAGGGCGTCAAGCATTACCCGGTACGAATCAAGTGCGCCCTGCTCGCGTGGAACACCGTCCGCGATATGTTCGAAACGCCGGCAAGCGGCGGTTGACGGATTATGAAAGCCATTCTTTTGCTCTCCTGCCCGGATGCGCGGGGAATTGTTGCGGACGTATCGCACTTCATCTTCTCGTATGGCGGGAATATCATTCATTCCAGTCAGCACCACGATCCGGAAACCGGGACCTTTTTCATGCGGGTCGAGTGGGATACCAGCGGGTTCAGCGTTCCCGCGGAGAAGATTTCCGCCGCATTTGAGCCCATAGCCGCAAAATTCTCCATGGATGTGCATCTTCACTTTCCCGACCGGCGAACGCGAACCGCCATCTTTGTCTCGCGGCAGGGACACTGTCTGTTTGACCTTCTGCTGCGCATTCGCGAAGGGGAGATCGATACCGACATCGCGCTGATTGTGAGTAACCATCCCGACATGGAAGAGACGGCCCGATGGTTTGGAATCCCCTACCACCACTTTCCCGTGACTGCGGAGACCAAACCTGAGGTAGAACGGCAACAGATTACGCTGCTGAAAGAGCAGGGCATCGATCTCATTATCCTGGCGCGCTACATGCAGATCCTCAGTCCTGATGTTGTGGACGCCTTTCCCAACCGGATCATCAACATCCACCACAGCTTCCTGCCCGCTTTTGTGGGCGCGCGCCCCTACCACCAGGCGTTCTCGCGCGGCGTCAAGATCATCGGAGCCACCAGTCACTACGTGACCGCCGATCTCGATCAGGGGCCCATCATCGAGCAGGATGTAACCCGGGTGACCCACCGGGACACCGTAGAAGATCTGGTGCAGAAGGGGCGAAACCTGGAGCGCGTTGTGCTCTCGCGTGCCGTAGAGCTGCACCTTGAGCATCGGGTGCTGGTATTTGGGAACAAGACCGTTGTCTTTGACTGATGGTGAATCGGCATGGTAGAGATCGAGCTGAAGGCGTGGGTCACCGATCCCGACGGTCTGCGTGCGCAACTGTCGCAGCGCTGGGGATCCGGCGGTCCCTACGATAAGCAGGACACCTACTACCGGGCTCCACCGGCAGCCGGGGCGTTTGAGTTTCGCATTCGGCGGACCGGCGAAGAGGCGGTGTGTACACGAAAAGAGAAGCATATCGAGGACGGGCTTGAGATCAACCGCGAGTTTGAGTTCGCCGTACGCGACGCGGAAGCTCTCACTGATCTTGTGTTGCGGCTGGGCTGCACGGAGTTCGCTCGAAAGCGTAAGCACGGGCAGAGGTTTGCCGTTGATGGGCTGACGGTTGAGCTTTCAGACGTGACCGGGCTCGGGTGGTTTGTCGAGATTGAGGCGTTGGTCTCTGATGAGACTGAACGTCCGACGGTTGAGGCCCGTATCCGGGGCCTCCTTGCCGATCTGGGAATCTCTGAACGGCTGATTGAACCCGCTCCCTATACCACAATGATCGCCGACCCGTCGACCGCCCGAAGCCGACCGGACGCTGCCGGCCGTGGCCCAGACGCTGTCGGTCGAGGGCCGACAGCCGATTGACCGCTTGACGGTGGCCGGGGCTGTCCGTATAACTACACGGTGGACAAGCATCAACTTCTCACACTGACCGATGATCTCACGCGAATTGTTTCCGCCTCGCCGTGGAACGTGGAGCGGTTTAACCACATCCATTTCGTGGTGAACGTTGTCGCGGGTGGGGTCTCAAAGAAGAAGCGGTTTCTTGGCAGCACAAAAATTGTCCGAGACGCCGCCGCCGCGGTTGCCGGGGGAGCGGATCTGCCGCCCATTACCCGCTCGATCCACCTGACCGAAGGTCCCGGACACGCGGCACAGATTACCGGAATCATCCTCGACGAGCCCGAGAGCGACGGGCGGTTGATCATCAGCATCGGGGGCGATGGAACGCACCGCGAGGTGTGCAGCGCCTTCGCGGAGCGCCTCGGTGACACCAGCGGTCCGGACCGTCGAAACATCGTGCTGTTTCGCATGCCCATGGGGACGGGGAACGATGGGGCCGACGCTTTTGAGACTGAGACGGCGTGCGCCATCCTGCAGCGTGGTGGGGCGCTTCGTTCAGCCGGCGCGGTCCGTGTCACCGCCACCGGTATGCATGCGATGTACGCGTTTAACGTGACGTCGATTGGGATCGACGCCTACGTCACCGACACCAGCAATCGCATGAAGAACGCGGTTCCGGGAGACATCTACAAGGTTATCGCCGATGCGGCGACACTGTTCTATGAGCCGGTATACGGCGTGGACGAGGTGGGGCTCACCATTACCGACGACGACGGCCGGCAAAGCGAGCACCGCGATCGTTTCATTCTGGTGGCGATGGGACCCTCAGGGAATCGCTGTTATGGCAATGGGAAACGAATTCTTCCGACGGACAACAACCTTTGTGCGATTCGCACCGTCAGCCTGCCGAAGAAGATCGCCATGAAGAAGCACGTCTATGAAGGGACCCACGTTGGTCTGCCCGGAACGCTCTCCGCGCAGGTGAAGTCGATGGTGGTGAACTACCGTCGCCGTGTGCCGTTGCAGCTTGACGGCGAAGGGGTCTGGCTCTCGCCGGACAACTTTCCGGTTCGCTTCGAGCGCGTCGACAACGCGATTTCCGTGCTTTCTACGCCCACTGACGGCGCGTGAACCGGACAACCATGTGAACCTGCGCGGAACCGGAGCCCGTGTGGGCGATGGTGTGATGGACGTCGCAGTTGTAGAGGGCGAAATCGCCCGGTGTAAGCGTCGATTGTTTTTCTCCAACGGTCACCGTCACGCTCCCCTCAATCACCGTGAGATACTCTTCGGTACCGGGGGCGTGAGCGTCGGAGTCCAGTACCGAACCGGGATCGAAGGTGAGGAGATAGAGCTCAAGGTCTTCGGCCATCTCGATCGGCGAGAGAACCCGGATATGTGGACCGTGCTCGCTGGTGTCAAGGGTTGTGATCTCCCGGCTCTTGGTGACCGAGAATTTCCGCACGGGTGACCCCCCGCCGTGGAGCAGGCTGTCGAGTTCGACCTCCAGCCCGCGTGCGATCTTCCAGACGGTGGCGACCGTTGGGTTGACCTTTTGCGCCTCGATCTGCGAAAGCATCGCCTTGGAGACTCCGCTTTTTTCGGAGAGCATATCGAGGGTCATCTGCTGCTCTTTGCGAAGGCGTTTGATGTTCTGTCCGATCATTGGTGGTTTTGCGGGTTCCATGGCACGCTCCTGTTGACCGGGAATTGCTCCTGCGGTAGAGTGGTCTTGTTCAATATGATGAACAAGCCATGGGCTGTCAAGCGCTGGAACGCGCCGTCACGTGAGGCCTGCGGTCAAGTGAGGCACAATCGATGAAGATTCTGATAACCGGCGCCCTCGGACAGCTTGGGTCCGAACTCGCTCCGGCACTGCGGGCGGCCTACGGCGAGTCCGCCGTTGTGCTGAGCGATATCCGAAGCGATGTCAATCGTGCGCTCGTGGAGTCTGGGCCGTTTTTTGCCATCGACTGCCGTGACGGTGCCGCCCTGGCCACGGTGGTGAGCCGCGAGCGCATCACGCGGATCTACCATCTGGCGGCCCTCTTGTCGGCCACCGGCGAGGCGCGTCCGCAGGACGCGTGGGACATCAATATCAACGGGCTGACCTCGGTGCTGGAGGTTGCCCGCGAGTACGGCTGTTCGGTCTTCACTCCAAGCTCAATTGCCGCGTTTGGCCCCACCGCACCCAAGGATCACACGCCGCAGGACACCATCCAGCGCCCGACGTCAATCTACGGGATCACCAAGGTGGCGGGCGAGCTTCTGTGCGACTACTACTACAAGCGCTACAACGTGGATACCCGCGGCGTGCGGTATCCGGGCATCATCTCCAGCGTGACCGCGCCGGGCGGGGGAACCACCGACTACGCGGTACACATCTACTACGCCGCGGTCCGCGAGCACCGCTACGAGTGCTTTCTGAAGGGAGACAGCTGCATGGACATGATCTATATGCCCGATGCGATCCAGGCGGCAATCGACCTGATGGAGGCCGATCCTTCGCGGCTGCGCCACCGAAACGCGTTCAACATCACCTCGATGAGTTTCACCCCCGAAGATCAGGCGGCCTACATTCGCAAGTACATCCCGGATTTTGAGATCAGCTACAACATCGACCCCGTGCGCCAGGCGCTGGCCAACTCGTGGCCAAACGTGCTGGAGGACTACGCTGCCCGAGTGGAGTGGGGGTGGAGTCCCCGGTACGATCTTGATGCCACCACGGCCGAGATGTTGAGTCTCATTGCCGCCCGCGAGTCGGGCGCTGTTGCGCCGGCGGATCACTGATGGGACGGCCGAGCAAACCGCGCAAGCGCACCACCTACGTTCAACAGACCGTTGTCGATATCGAGCATCAGGGGTACGGAGTGGTGAAGCCCGAGGGGACCGTGCTCTTTGTGGAAGACGCGCTGCCCGGCGAGGTGATCGATGTGCTGGTCACGCGGAAAAAGCGCGGCCATGGGTTTGGGGTCGTGGAACAGTACCACGAGCGATCCACCGTGCGGGTAGAACCCTTCTGTTCGCACTTCGGGACCTGTGGCGGCTGCCGCTGGCAGTATCTGCCGTACGAGAAGCAGCTCGAGTACAAGGAGTACTTCGTCCGAACCATCATGGAACGGATTGGGCGCGTGGACGACATGGAGTTCCTGCCGATTCTCGGCTGTGAGGCTGACCGGCGGTATCGGAACAAGCTCGACTACTCCTTCACCGATTCTCGCTGGCTGACCGCTGAGGAGATCGCTGAGGGGGGCGAGAACCTGGAACGTCGCGGGGTGGGCTTCCACGTCCGTGGTCGCTTTGATCGGATACTGGACGTTGAGACCTGCTACCTCCAGCCCGAGCCGTCCAACGAGATCCGCTGTGCGATTCGCGACGCAACCATCGAACGGGACCTCTCCTACTATAACCCGCACCGCCACGACGGCTGGCTGCGATCGCTGGTGATCCGAACCAGCACGAATGGTGAGGTAATGGTAACCGTGGTCTTTGGCAACGATGATCACCGGGATGTGCGAGCGGGGATCTTTGATCTCATTGAGAGCCGGTTCCCCGAAGTGGTGTCGATCAATTACATCATCAACACAACCCTGAATGATTCGCTTGCCGCACATCCGGTCCACCTCGCCCGTGGCCGTGACTACATCGTGGAGCGCTGTGGGGATCTGAATCTGCGGATCCACCCCCGTTCCTTCTACCAGACCAACGCCCGCCAGGCTGAGCGACTCTACGCGGTGGTGGCCGAGTGGGCGGCCCTCACCGGTGGGGAGACGGTATGGGACCTCTATTGCGGAATTGGCAGTATTGCGCTCTTTCTGGCGCGTTCGGCCGGTCGGGTGTGGGGGGTGGAGACCGTGTCGGAGGCAATCGACAACGCGTGGGAGAACGCCCGCGAGAACGGGATTACCAACGTACACTTCAGCACAGGAGATGTGAAGGACGCATTTGCTTCGCCGCCGGTGGAGGCCGGAACCCCCGATCTCCTGGTGGTGGATCCTCCGCGCAGCGGACTCCATCCTGATGTTGTCACCGCAGTTGTGGCGCTTGGGGTGCCCCGCATCATCTACGTCAGTTGCAATCCTGCGACCCAGGCGCGCGACGTTCAGATGCTGGCCGAGCGCTATCGGGTCGTGCGCTGCCGACCTGTCGATATGTTTCCGCAGACCCACCACATCGAGAGCGTGACCGAGCTCCGTCTCCGCTGAGAAAACCGGAATAGTTTCGAGAACCGGGTTGACTCGGGACTGCTGCGCCGTTATATTTTGATTAATCAAAATAAAAGATATGTATCCCAATGAAAGGAGTTTCGTGTGTTGAAGAAAATAGTGCTGGGTTGTGTGTTTGCGCTGGTGTTTGCGGTCTCGCTCTTCCCCGGGGGCCGCGCAGAGGGTCCGGCCTCCGTTGTGGTGTATCCCATTGATATCGTGGCAACCACCGGAATGGTCGGGGATATCGTGGCCAACGTGGTCGGAACCAACGGATCGGTTTTCGTGCTGATGGACGACGAGATCGACCCGCATCTGTTTCGTCCTACCCGTGCGGATATCGCGCGGATGCAGCGCGCCGACATGATCTTCTATAACGGGTTGAACCTTGAGGGGCAGATGGGAGACACGCTGGTTCAGCTGGCGCGCACTCGACCGGTTTTCGCGGTAACGGAGCTCGTCGAGGAGTTCGTTCTGTTGGAAGATGAAGACTACGAGGGTGCCTTTGACCCTCACCTCTGGATGGACGTGTCGCTCTGGATGGAAGCCGTAGAAGTGGTGGTACTGGCGCTGAGCGAGTTTGACCCTGCGGGAGCCGAATACTATCGCAGCAACGCCGACGCCTATCTGGCGGAGTTGGAGGAGCTTGATGCGTACGTTCGGGAGGTGCTTGCATCGATTCCCGCAGCCCGAAGGTTTCTCGTAACCGCCCACGACGCCTTTGGCTATCTGGGAGTGGCGTATGGGCTTGAAGTGATCGGAGTCCAGGGGTTGAGTACCGAGTCGGAAGCGGGGCTGGAAGACATCAACAGTCTGGTGAGCTTCCTGGTAGAGAATCAAATTTCGGCGGTGTTCGCGGAAACAACCGTTGCGGACCGCGCCTTGATGGCGGTGATTGAAGGCGCTGCTTCGCGCGGCCACCAGGTGGCAATAGGGGGAGAGCTGTTCTCCGATGCAATGGGGCCGGCGGGCACCTGGGAGGGTACCTACATCGGCATGATGGACCACAACGCCACCACCATCGCGCAGGCTCTCGGTGGATCGGCGCCCCCTCGCGGGTTTCGCGGTAGACTCGCACCCTGAGTCCGTCTATACTTTGATTTATGAAAAACTCTACTTTGGGTTTACCGAGTAGCGTGGATGCAACGGCCCCCGTATCGGGGCCGATCGCGTCGGAGCAGACGCCGTCTTCCGATGCAGACGGCAATCGTTGCGCCTTGCACATTCGCGACCTGACCGTCGCCTATCACCGTAAGCCGGTTCTGTGGGACGTCGATCTCGATGTTCCCCCTTCGGTGGTTGCCGGCATTGTGGGACCCAACGGAGCGGGCAAGAGTACCCTGATCAAGGCGGTTCTTGATCTGGTTCCGCACGCATCGGGTACGGTAGAAATATTCGGGAAGCCCTACCGCAAACAGCGCCGGCTCGTGGGCTACGTGCCGCAGCGCGAGAGCGTCGACTGGAACTATCCCATCAACGCGCTGGAACTGGTTGCCATGGGTCTCTACCGGACCATCGGATGGTTCCGCCGAGTCGGTCCCGTCTATCGCCGGCGCGCTCTTGAGGCGCTTGCGGATGTGGGTATGGCTGATCTGGCCCGTCGCCAGATCAGCCAACTCTCCGGTGGTCAGCAGCAGCGAATCTTCCTCGCGCGCGCCCTGGTGCAGGACGCAGACGTGTACTTCATGGATGAGCCCTTCTCCGGCGTGGATGCGGCAACCGAAAAGGCGATCATCGCCATTCTGCAGCGACTTCGGGAGGCGGGGAAGACGGTTTTTGTCGTTCACCACGATCTCGAGACGGTTCGCGAGTACTTTGATTACCTGATCATGCTCAACATGCGCGTTGTTTCCGCCGGCCCGGTTGCCGATGTCTTCACGCCGGAAAACCTTCGCCGCACCTACGGCGGCCGGCTGACGCTTCTGGATCGCGCGGTTGATGCCATGGGACGGTCACGATGATCGCGGATCGACTCATGCGCGTGCTGACCCTCGCCGACTACAACACACGGGTGGTGATGTTTGGCACGGTCATGCTGGGAATCGCCGGAGGTGTCATTGGCGTGTTTCTTCTGCTTCGCCGCCGCGCTCTGTTGGCCGACGCGGTCAGCCACGCCGCCCTGCCCGGGGTTGCCGGAGCATTTCTGCTCATCCTTGCGCTTGGAGGAAATCCGCGTAGTCTTCCCCTCCTGATGCTGGGAGCCCTGGTCTCCGGACTTTTCGGCATGGGGTGCGTGCTCTTCATCACCCGGTTCACGCGGATTTCGCAGGACGCGGCCCTGGGAATCGTGCTGAGCGTCTTTTTCGGGTTTGGCATTGCCCTGTTGGGAATCATACAGCGCACGCGTGGCGCTCCGGCTGCCGGCTTGAACTCCTTTATCTACGGGAGAACGGCGTCAATGATCCGGGCGGACGCGATGCTGATCGGAACCGCCGCCCTGGTGGTGGTGGTCGTTTCGGTGGTCCTCTTTAAAGAGTTTCGGCTCTTCACCTTTGATCCCGACTTCGCGGCAGGGGACGGGTGGCCGGTTCAGCGTCTTGATACCCTGCTGATGGCGCTGGTTGTGGCGGTTACGGTGATCGGGCTGCAGGCGGTGGGGATCATTCTGGTGATCGCCATTCTGGTTGTTCCTCCGGCGGCCGCCCGGTTCTGGACCGACCGCCTTGATCACATGGTGCTGATATCGGCGGGCATGGGGGCCATCGGCGCCTATCTCGGCACCGGAATCAGTGCGCTGGCGCCACGGCTTCCCGCCGGCGCGGTCATTGTCGTTGCCCACGGCGCGGTGTTTGTGGTGAGCATGCTCTTTGGCTCCACTCGGGGTGTCCTGCGGGATCTGTTTGCTCACCGCACGCTTGCTCGCAGAACCGTCATGCAGAACCTGCTGCGCGCGCTCTTTGAGTGCGAAGAGGCTGGACGTGGCGGTTCGGTCGAGTCGCAATGGCGCTATCTGACAACGGCTCGCGGCTGGATTGATCGTGAGTTGACCCGGGGGTTGCGACTGCTGCTGCATGATGGAAGCATCTATCGACTGCCCGCGGGAGCCTGGCAGTTGACCGAACTGGGAAGGGTACGCGCCGCGCGGGTGACGCGAAACCACCGTCTCTGGGAGGTCTACCTGTTGGAGCACGCGGAGACGGCACGCGCCCACGTTGACCGGGGAGCGGACTACATAGAGCACGTGCTGGGGGAAGAGCTGGTAGCGGAGTTGGAAGCGGCTCTGCCTCGGTTTGGCAAGGTGGTCCCGGCCAGCGTGCACGTAATCGGGCCTGCCGGAGGCTCGGCATGATCTGGACCTCGCTCGACACGTGGATCGTGGTGGCTGCTGCGCTCGCCGGCGCCACGTGCGCCCTGATCGGGTCGTTTCTGGTACTGAAAAAGGTCAGCATGATGGGGGATGCCATCAGCCACGCGGTGCTTCCCGGCATTGCGGTTGCCTTCATTCTGACCGGTTCGCGTGCGGGGCCGGTCATGCTCGTTGGCGCCGCCTTGGTGGGGATTCTGACCGCGGTGCTCGTGCAGCTTATCACCCGTCACGCCCGCCTTGAAGAAGGGGCGTCGATGGGGGTTGTCTTCACGGTGCTCTTCGCCATTGGGCTTATTCTGATCGAGCGCGCTGCTCGCAATGTGGACATCCATCCGGAACACGTGCTCTTTGGCGCGGTGGAGCTCGTTCCGCTCCACGTCATCTCGTTCTGGGGATGGGACGTTCCGCGGGGGGTGGTACTCCTGGTCGTAGTGCTCGCGGTGAACGTGCTGCTCGTACTGCTTTTCTTCAAGGAGCTCCGGCTTGCGACCTTCGACCCGGAGCTGGCAACCGCCCTTGGGATCAACGCGAACGCGGTACACTACGTGCTCATGGTTCTGGTTGCCATGACAACGGTTGCCGCCTTTGAGGTGGTTGGCAGCATTCTGGTTATTGCCATGCTGATCGTGCCCGGAGCGATTGCGTGGCTTTTGACCCGCCGACTGTTACCGTTTTTGCTGGTCAGCGTGGGGGTGTCCGTGGTCGCGGCCGTTGTGGGTCACATCGCTGCAATCACGGTTCCGCCGCTGTTTGGGTACGCTGATACCAGCACGTCGGGCTCCATGGCTACGGTGCTCGGGCTGTTCTTTTTTCTGGCGATGCTTTTTGCTCCGGAGCAGGGATTGCTTGCCCGCGCATGGAATACCGCCCGACTGCGGCTCGCAATCGGCAGCCAGGACGCGTTGGGCCTGCTTGCCCGCGCCGCTGAGAAGGCAGGCGAAGGAAGTCTCTCCGCGGCGGAGTTTCGTGATGTGAGCAGTTCGCCGTTCGCCGGGCGGCGGCTCCGGCTGGCGGCAACGCTGGGACTATTGCGTGCCCGGGGCCTTGTGGCGGCGCGTGGCGGGCGATACTGTGTTACCGTCCGTGGCCTCGAGCAGGGAAGGGCGGTTCTTCGGTCGCACCGGCTGTGGGAGCGATTCTTCTACGAGGACGGACAGGTAGAGCTCGGTGAACTGCATACCGCCGCAGACGTGCTGGAGCACTACACCGATCCCGGTTTGCAGCAGGAACTGGCGGAGCGGTTTGCCGGCATCGCGACCGACCCTCGGGGAAACCGCATCCCCGAGGAATCGTCTCCGGCGCGCCGGATCGGAGCCCCGCGGGCGCGCACGCCCAATGACCGTGAGAAAGAACCGCGTGCGTGACCGGCTTGTTGCGGTTCGTACGCCCCGGTATTATGATGGCGCATTGAGGAGGTTTGGGTTGTGCCTACCAGTACGGTAGAACAGTACATCAAGACGATCTATCAGCAGGAAGAGCGGTCATCCGGCGAAATCGTGCAGATGAAGCAGCTGTCGGAGGCGATGGGTGTCACGCCCGGAACGGCCACCGCGATGGTGAAACACCTCGCCCAACGTCAGTTGATCGCCTACGTGCCGCGGAAGGGGGTTCGTCTCACCGCCCGCGGCCGCACCCTGGCGCTGACCATGGTTCGCCGTCACCGACTGATCGAAACCTTTCTCGAGAACGTGCTCGGGTACGACTGGAGTGAGGTACACGAAGACGCCGAACAACTCGAACACGCGGTGTCGGACAAGTTCATCGAACGCATCGACGCCTACCTGGGAACGCCGTCGGTCGACCCCCACGGGGATCCCATTCCCTCCGCGGAGGGCCACATCGCACGCCGGGAATCAATTCCCCTCGACCGCTGTGCAACCGGGGACTCGGTGCGGATCGCCCGACTGCGCAACGATGATCCCGCCTTTCTGCTGATGATGAAAGAGCAGCGGCTCGTGCCCGGAGAGGCCTTTGTGGTGACCGACAAGAACGAGACCGCCGGAACGGTGACCGTTCAGCACGACCGTGGAGCAACGCCGTTCACCATCAGTATGGGAAACAGCACGCGTATCATGGTTGATGCTGCGGAGGAAGCCCCGGAGAACAGACACCCCTGAAGCAGTGGTTGACCACCGGTCCGGCCGTCTGGACGGTGTGCGGCGGAAGGCCGTCCCATGACAGTGGGGTGTCCGATTGCACGGTGTAGACGTACCCTCGCGTGTGCAGCGCCGCAACCGACTGAAACTCGCCGGCAACCGGAATACCAAACTGCACGGGCTCGTAAGACTCACCACGCACCATCGCCGCGCGCTGAACGGAGAATTCCGCGAGCGCCGTGGGAGACGGTGACGGGCTGTCGAAAACATCCGCGGGCACCGGGAGAAAGTCAGCCTCGGCGGCGGCGGTCCAGCCCGCCTCGGAGCGAAACCGGTTCATTGAATCGCGCAGCGCACCAATCAGATCTCCGTGCCGGCGGTCTTCCTCGTAGCCGTAGGTGAGAAAGAGCAGCATAGCCGCATGATCCTCCAGGAATCGGCCTCCAAGCGGGGTGCGGGCAATGCTCCCGTGGATCACCTCGTGAGTCTCGGTTACGTGACGACGGATCAGCTCTTCACGAAGGTTGAGACCGAGTTCGCGCGCCGTACCGGCTGTTTCCGCGTCGCCGAGTGTCCTCCCGGCGATCAGCAGGGCAATGCCGGCGAGGGCGTTCCACGCGGTGAGCGCTTTCTCATCGCGAAAGGGCTGAGGCCGGGAAAGCCGGACCTTCATCAGCGCGGCAACGGCAGCGGTCAACTGCGGAGAGGAACCAAGGGTGGGAATGACGCCGTCGCGCACCCGCCGTTGCAGATGGATCTTGCCTTCGAAGTTTCCGGCAGCCGGCAGCTCAAACGTCGCCTCGACGGCCGCATACTGCTCGGGGGAGAGCACGCGCTCGATCTCATCTCGCGTCCAGAGGTAGGTTTCTCCTTCGTGGTGGTTGGTGTCCGCATCGTGCGCCGCGCAGAGCAGCCCGTGGTGCAGAAAGGTCTCGCTCAGACAGCGGACAATTCCGGTAGCCGCCTCTTCGTAGGCGGGGTGGTGCCAGAGAGCGGTAGCGAACGCGTAATTCCACAGCAGCATCGCCTGGTCGTAGAGCATCTTCTCAAAATGAGGGATGGTCCACTGCCGGTCGACGCAGTAGCGAAAGAAGCCTCCCTGAAGATGATCGTGCAACCCGCGCGTCAACATCTGGTCCAGGGTAAGGCGGGTGCCCGCCGCAAGCGGCATCTCCGGGCCCTCGTCGGCAATGCGGTACAGCGCATAGAGCAGAGAGCAGTGTGGGGGGAACTTCTGTTCTCCGCTGATGCCCCCGTGCGTTGGGTCGGTTCGGTTGACGATGGCCGTGTCGATCTGGGCGATCTGTTCGTCGTCGGGCGCTGTGGAGACAGGGCGGGTGGGGGTATTCATCGGAACCGCCTGGAGTTCCGATTTTCGTTCGTCGTAGAACGCTTTGATGCGCGTCAGGATATCGAGGAAGCCAGGACGACCAAACCGCGGCTCCGGCGCCGCGTAGGTCATGGCAAAAAAGGGTTTCAGGTCGGGAGAGAGAAAGGCGTTCAGCGGCCATCCGCCGGCACCGGTTGTTGCCACCAGAAAGCTCATCATGTACTGGTCAATGTCGGGACGTTCCTCGCGATCGACCTTGATCGGCACGAAGTGCTGATTGAGATAGGTGGCGCACGCAGGATCCGAGAAGCTGTCGGCCGCCATGACGTGGCACCAGTGACAGGTTGAATACCCCACCGAAACCAGAAGAATGCGGTCGGTTTCCCGTGCGTAGCGAAGGGTTTCTTCGTTCCATTCCTGCCAGTGAACCGGGTTGTCGGCGTGGCTTCGGAGGTAGGGCGACAGCGATTGATCGAGCACGTTGCACGTGAACGGATTTGGTTCGGACTGGTTTTTCATGATGTCAACATACTGAGGAATAACGGTGACAAACAACCCGTACCGGGAACGAACCAACCTTCCGGCCTAAAATGCAAAAACGAACTCAAACTCCGGGGCAGGGATTTCGCGAATCGACTGTGCCACCAGGAGCGGGATAACGGTTTCACCGCCGCTGGTGCGAAACGGCGCGGATGACACCGTAGCGGTGACCTCCACCCAGATTCCCTCGCGGGGCAATGCGGTGCGGTCGGTTTCAACCACAACCGGCAAGAGGCTCGCGTCGAGGGTGCAGCACCAGAGCAGTCGCCGCGCTACGTAGAACCGGTTGGCGTCGAAGCTCGGCTCGCGTCCGGTAACGCCGCGAAGTTTCACGGTGCGCCCCTCCAGCAGGGGTCGATCTTCATACAGCAGGGAGTAGTAACGAAAGAAGAGGCCCTCGCTGAACTCGATCACGTCGAAGTCCGAAATCGAGGGATCGGTATCCACCCCCGAGATCTCCCGGGGAACGCTCCCTGCTGCTGCTTCGGGAATGATGGCAATCGGAAGCGATGAGGGCGACCATCCGCCGCCCGAGAAGGCCGCCGCGGTCTGTGACGCCTCGATCCCCAGGAAGGCGGCGGTTGGCGGTCCGGTGTAGCGGGTTCCCAGCAGAACGAAAACCACGGGCACCAGAAACACGAGGAATCCGTGCTGCGGAGCGTGGGCTCCCGACCGGCCTCCCAGGAGAATTGCCGCGGCAATCAACCCGAGCGTTCCCGATGCGAGTACCACCAGCGGCACCAAAGATGGGCGAACAAACCGCTCAAGCGAACCTGAGAACGCGAGAATCAGAACTCCCAGAAAATACCCCAGAAGGATGGCGGCCCAGATCCATTGACCAATCGGCGGTCTGCTGCGGGCGGTCACCAGAGCGCTCCTGCGGCAAGGTCCCGGATTGGTGTGGTGAGGAGAACCGTAAGGAGTATCGCCGACACGGCAAAGCCCAGCGCGTGGCGTCGGCCCACGGCGCGGGTCATTGCCCCAAAGCCCCGAACACCCCCGAAGGCGGAAACAAGCAGAAACGCGAGTACGGCACCGTGGGGAACCCGCCCAAAAAAGAGTGCCGCCGCGTAGGGTGCGACCTCCG
>SLTF01000323.1 GCA_007130025.1 Spirochaetales bacterium
CTCGTGTGCCCAGGCGAGGGCGTCGCGTTCGGTGGGGGTTCGTCCGCCCTGGATCACCACGCGGTACCCGCTGGGCATCGCCGCATCGGCAAGCACATCCATCCCCAGCACGATGCACTGGTTCCCGAAGGCGCGCGCGCCCTGGTCGATGATATCGGGATTCTTGACCGCCTGGCTGTTCAGACTCACCTTCTCCGCGCCGGCGAGCAGAACTGCGCGCATCTGATCGAGCGACGCGATGCCGCCACCAACGCTGAAGGGGACGAAGATCTCGCGCGCAACGCGCTCGACCACGTCGATCATGATTCCGCGATGCTCGGCGCTCGCGGTGATGTCGTAAAACACCAGCTCATCGGCGCCCGCGAGATAGTAGCTGCGCGCCATCTCCACCGGATCGCCGATGTCGACGTTCCCCTGGAACTTGATTCCCTTGGTGGTCTTGCCGTCGCGTACGTCGAGGCAGACCACAATTCGCTTCTCCAGCATCGGTTGGTCCTCCTCAACCTATCCGCGATAATCCAGAAAGTTCCGCAGCATCCGAAGACCGTGCGGACCCGATTTTTCCGGGTGGAACTGCACCGCGGTCAGGTTGTCGCGCCCGATGGCGGACGCAAACCGGATGCCGTAGTCGGTTTCCGCGAGCACGGTTGCCGGATCGTCCGGCGACGGATAGTAGGAGTGCACGAAGTAAAACGACGCCCCGGAGGGGATACCTTCAAACAGCGGATGGCGCGCGACCGGAACGATCTGATTCCACCCCATATGCGGAACCTTCAGGCGAAGATCGGCGAGAAACCGGCGCGCGGTACCGGAGATGAGGCCCAGACAGGTCGCCTCGTTCTCTTCGGACGCGTCAAGCACGATCTGGCTGCCCAGACAGATGCCGAGCACCGGCCGTCCGGTTGCCACAAACGAGCGGATGGCATCGTCCAGGCCACGCGCCCGGAGCACTGCGGTAGCGGCCGCGGCATCCCCCACTCCCGGGAAGATGAGCCTATCTGTGCTCAGCAGCTCATCCGGGCTCGCCGAAATGGTGATTCGCGCTCCCAGCGCGAGCAGCGCGGTCTCCACGCTCTTGAGGTTTCCCGCTTCGTAGTCAACAACACCAACGGTCATCGGTTTGCCATACTCTCGGTGACGCTCTGCACCAGTTGCCGCAGCTCGTCCGGATCGAGCACTACGCCCGAGAACCGAATCTCCGCGACGTCGCGCACGGTTTCCAGCGTACCCGCCAGACGCTGCATGTTGAGCCCCGCGTCGCGAATGGTGGCCAGAAAGAGCAGGCGGAACAGCACGTGGAAGGCGCGTGCATCCTGCTCGGTCTCCAGGGCAATCGTACCGGCAAGCTCCAGCCTCCCGTTGGTGCGATCGACAAATACGATCATCGCCTGGATCGGAATGCGGATCGCGCCGCCACCCAGGCGGGCGAGCGAATCGCGCCCAGGCGACGGCACAAAGATGGTCAACTCCCGGCGATCCGCGGCCTGCTCGAAGGCTGCCAGTCGTGCGGCAACCGCCGCATCGGTTACCGGTGGGCGCCCCCCTTCTACCGCTGCAGCCTGCTCCAGCCGCTCCTTGATCGCGCCCTGTGAGACCAGAACGGGGCCGGATCGCAACACGGCGATCTGGAAACCGGTGGAGGGGTCTTCAAAGAAGCGAGCCGCCGGCGCGCCTCGCTCGAGAACGTGCTCGGTCCAGCGACCGTCGCGTCTGAGGTTTCGCTCGATGATACGCCGGGGGTAGCGTCCCGACGCCACCAGGTGCACCCCGCCGGCGCCGAGCCGGCCCATGGAGGCGACCACCAGATCGGTTCGGTCTACTACCTGGGAGAGCTGGTCGGCGGAGATGCCCTCGGGGAGGAGGGCTCCGAGGACCGCCTCGCCGGTGACCGGGTCGTTCACGAAGAACCACGCCCCCTGATCAGCCGGAAGGTACGCCACCAGATCCCGCTCAATCGGCGCAGGGGCGGTGCGGCATCCTGCCAGCAGAACCACCGCGGCGGCGAGCCAGATCGCCGCGATTCTCAGACGCGGGTAAGCGTGATCGCGCACTCGTCGTCTCCTATCGCCACGCGCACTCCCGTGTCCGCGTCGGTCGTCCAATCGAGCGACACCGCGAGGGTCTCGCTCATCAAATAGTCGCGAAAGGCGGTGACTGCGGTCTGCACCGAGTCGGGCCCCTCCATGCGGAGCGTGATCCGATCGCTCACCTCGAAGCCGCTCTCCTTGCGCAAATTCTGAATCACCCGAATGGCATCGCGAACGATGCCTTCGTTGCGCAGTTCGGCCGTAATCTCAGGATCAAGGGCGACGGTGAGCGAGCCATCGTTGAGCACCTTGAGGTTCTCTTTCTCGGACCGCTGCACGATGACACTGTCCTTCGTGAGCTCGAGCGTGCGGGCGCCTACGTCAATGGTGAGGGTGTTGCCTTCGAGCAGGGTCTGAATCTGCCGGGGCGAAAGCGCCGCGATCTTTTCGGCGGCGGTCTTCATGTCGCCTCCAAGCTCCGGACCAAGCGAACGATAGTTCGCCTTGGCCGAATACTCGACCAGCTCTTCCTCGTTCTCGCGGAAGATCACCTCTTTGACGTTCAGCTCGTCGCGGATAATCTCTTCCATCTCGCGCAGCACCTTGCGCTCATCGGGGTTGATGGTCACCAGGTGCAGCGCCTTCAGCGGCTGGCGGATCTTCAGGTCGTGCATCCGCCGGATGGCGCGCCCCATGCTCACCGTCTGCTGGGTCACCGCCATCTTCGTCTCAAGCTCCAGGTCGCGGCGCGACGCATCAGCCACCGGATAGTCGCAGAGGTGGACGGAGTCGGGCATGCCGTCGCTTCGGAGGTTGCGGTAGATCGCTTCGGTAATGAAGGGCACGATGGGCGCCGCCACCAGGGTGAGCTTCATCAGCACGGAATAGAGCGTCTGGTAGGCCTGTTCCTTGTCGTGGTCGTTCTCGCTGCGCCAGAAACGCCGACGCGAACGGCGGATGTACCAGTTGTTGAGGTTGTCGATAAAGGCGACCACCGGGTCGATGGCGCGCTGCAGCTCGTAGCGGTCGAGGCAGTCGGTCACCTCTTCCACCAGTCGCTCCACGTCCGAGAGGATCCAGCGGTCGAGCGGGTTGGCTGGGTCCGGCGGCGCGGTGGTGGGACGAACGCCGTCGATGTTGGCGTAGGTCACGTAGAAGCTGTAGGCGTTCCAGAGCGGGATGATGACGGTCTTCAGCACCTCGCGCACCGCTTCGTCGCTGTACTTGAGGTCTTCCGCGCGCACCACGGCCGAGTCCATCAGGAAGAGCCGCAGCGCGTCGGCGCCAAAGGTATCGATGACTTCCTTGGGATCGCTGTAGTTGCGCTCGCTCTTGGACATCTTCTTGCCGTCGGCGGCAAGAACCAGACCATTTACCACACAGTTCATGAAGGCCGGCTGATCGAAGAGGGCCGCGGCGAGCACGGTCAGGGTGTAGAACCAGCCGCGCGTCTGATCGAGTCCCTCGCAGATGAAGTCAGCGGGGAAGTGCTCGTCAAACCACTGCTTGTTCTCAAAGGGATAGTGGTTCTGGCCGTAGGGCATGGCGCCGGACTCAAACCAGCAGTCGAGGACCTCGGCTACGCGGCGCATCGTCCCCTTGCCGTCGGGTGAGGGCCAGGTGATGTCGTCTACAAAGTGCTTGTGCAGGTCGGTGACCTTCGTACCGGATTTCTTCTCGAGTTCTTCGCGCGAGCCGATGCACTCCACGTAGTCGCTGCCGTCGCATTTCCACACCGGGATGGGGTTCCCCCAGTAGCGGTTTCGCGAGATCGCCCAGTCGCGGGCGCCCTCGAGCCACTTCCCAAAGCGGCCGGCCTGCAGATGGTCGGGCACCCAGTGGACCTTCGCGTTGGCACCGAGCATGCTCGGCTTGACCTTGTCGATGTTGACAAACCACGAAGAGATCGCCCGATAGATGAGCGGCTTCTTGGTGCGATAGCAGTGCGGATAGGGGTGAAGGTAGTTCTCTCTCTTGACCAGGGTCCCTTCTTCGCGCCGCCGCGCGATGATCGGCTTGTCGGCGTCCTTGACGAAGAGCCCGGCGAAGTCGCTCACCTCCTCGGTGAAACGGCAGTCGCCGTCGATGGGACAGACAATCGGGAGGCCCGAACCTTTCAGGACGTGGTAGTCGTCTTCGCCAAAGCCCGGGGCGATGTGCACGATGCCGGTGCCGTCTTCGGTGGTGACAAAGTCGGCCACGTTGGTGCGGAAGGCTCCGTCGGAGGCCAGCTCCGCAAAGTAGGGAAAGAGCGGCTCGTACTGCAGGCCGGCAAAATCCCCGCCGTTGCCCCGCTTGATCACGGAGTAGTCGGCTTCATCCTTATAATAGGCACCCAGACGGCTTTCCGCGAGCAGGAAGTGGTCGTCGCCGTCTCGCACCACCACGTAGTCGACCGCCGGCCCCAGGGCGAGCCCGAGGTTGGACGGGAGGGTCCACGGCGTGGTGGTCCAGGCAAGCACCGAGGTGCCGGCCGGCAGCCCGGCCGAAGCAGCGCTCTCGTCGGTGAGACGGAACCGCACGGTGATGGCCGGATCATTGACCTCGATGTAGCCGCCGAGGTTCACCTCAAAGTTGGACAGCGGTGTGGCGAGCCCGGGGCTGTAGGGCAGGATGTAGTACCCTTCGTAGATCAGACCCTTCTCCCAGAGCGTCTTGAAGACCCACCAGATGGACTCCATGTAGTCGGGATCCATGGTCTTGTAGTCGTGATCAAAGTCAACCCAGCGCCCCATGCGCGTAATGATCTGCTTCCACTGCTCGGTGTAGCGCAGCACAATGGATCGGCACGCTTCGTTGAACTTGGCCACGCCGAAGCCCTCGATCTGCGCCTTGCCGGAGATGCCGAGCTCTTTTTCCATCTCGTACTCAACCGGCAGCCCGTGGCAGTCCCACCCAAAGCGGCGGTCTACCTTCTTGCCCTTCATCGACTGGTAGCGCGGAAAGATGTCTTTGATGGTGCCGGGAACAAAGTGGCCAAAGTGCGGCAATCCGGTGGCAAAGGGAGGCCCATCGTAGAAGACAAACTCCGGCGCGCCCTCGCGCTGCGAAATCGACCGTTTGAAGACGTCGTTCTGTTCCCAGAACTCAAGAATCCGAAGTTCCATTTCCGGAAAGTCGACCTTCGGATCAACTGGCTCGTACAAGGTGTTCCTCCAGCGGCGAAGTGCGCGCTATCTGGGTGATTGCGCCGTTTCGGCAGCGGTGAGCGAGTGCGAAACGGAAACTTAGTGTAGGAAATGGGGATGGTGGTGTCAAGGAGCGGGTGGTGCGAAAATTGTGCTCGTTCGTGACCTCGGTGCCGAAGGTGGCGACTCTTACTTTTATGTGTTATACTCTTACTATGAAAATTACTACCAAAGGACAGGTAACCATCCCTCAGCGCTTCCGGTCCAAGCACGGACTGCTGCCCAACACCGAAG
>SLTF01000051.1 GCA_007130025.1 Spirochaetales bacterium
CCGAGGCCGGGCAGGATGTACGCGGCATCGTTGAGCGCGGGGTCCATCCAGAGCGTGTAGACGTGGGCGTTCTCCACTGCGCGCACGATGCGGAGTGCCCCCTTGAGGGCGGAAATAACGTTAAAACAGCGAATCGAGCGCGGCTTGACGCCTTCGTTCTTGAGGTACTCCACGATGGTCACCATGCTTCCGCCGGTAGCGTTCATCGGATCGGCAAAGATGAGATCCTTGCCCTGAAGACTGTCGAGATCGAAGTGGCTGGTCTTGAGGTCAAGGATGTACTCCATGTTCTTCTCGACCTTGGTATCATCGCGCTTGATGCTGAAGAGGGCAAACGGGGTAACGTAGCCGGTGGACGAGTACTCCTGGATCTCTTTGGACATGATCATCGAAGGCAGGAGAGCTCCACGCAGCATGACGCACATCACGCAGTTCTCGATGTCTTCGTCGACGTCGGGGATCTTGTGAACGGCGAAGTTCTGGACCGGGGTAGTAACCGGCGTCTTGACGATGAGGTGGTTCTTCTTCGCCGGACCCGGTGTGGAGTAGGCAAGGTTGAACAGGAGCTCGTACGCGCGCTGCACGTAGTAAATGAACTCGTGGTTCTGCGTGCGCACGTCGCGCAGCTTGGCAATCAGCCGCGATGCTTCGCCGTGTACGGTACGCGGCGTTTCAAACGAATAAACGCGGATATTGGGTGTAGCCTTGACCACGTCCTGCATCCGCTCCCCCATCTCGGTGTAGAGCTCGATGAGTTTCTCGCGCTCGGAGGCGAGGCGGCTCTGGTTCTGCGAGGTAGCAAGCACCTGACTGACGTCGAGGGCCTGATCGTAGAGCTGGTGCATTTCCGCGATGCGCTGCTTGTCCTCTTCGGTCAGGTATCCGTCGAGATCCTTCGCCGTGAGAATCACCTGGTCCATGTACACCTCCGGTTTTGCTCACTATACGCCGGAAGCCGTAGGCGTTCAATTGGAGTGATGCGAAAACTGTGCTTTTTTCTCAGCGGGAAGCCGCCCCATTCGGCGCACGGACAAAAAAACCGCCCCGGTTGGGGCGGTTCTCATTGGTCTCGACGCCGGCTAGTTGACACCCAGTCCGAAGGTGGCGCCAAGCGAGAATGCCCTGTCGTTATCGTCAAACAGGTCGGTCAGCAGCGCATCGATGACAAACTTGTATTGCGAGGATCCCAGAGGAGCGATCCGGATACCGGTGTTGTAGGCTCCACGGTTCCCCGGGTTGTTTCCACTTGGGAATATGCTGTACGAGTAGTTGGCGAAGTCATTAATCCAGTGAACGTACCCCCGGAACACTTGCGGAAAAAGCGTGAGTTCAAAGCCCATTGAGAAATCGATGTCTCCGTCAGGAACGTTATCGCTGAACGTTTTCCCGAACACAACCGAAGTCGCTGCAGGCATTCCGAAGAAGGCGCCCCCGTAGGTTCCCACGAGGTAGACCTGAACGGCATTCACGTCATCGTTTCCGGTATCAATCAACTGGATGTTGGTGCCCACACCAGCCGCGGAAACCCCTTCCTTGAAGAATTGGAACTTGCCGTGGATGAGAAACGCCGACCCGTCGTCGAGGGCATCGATACTATCGTATGCAACGCCAATCTCCCCTTTTCGGAAAAGACTTACAGTCGCCTTCGGAAGGTGGGACACGTTTCCGTCGTCGAATACTACGTGGTACCCGAAGTCTACTCCGACGTTAGCCGTGCGCTCCCAGCCGATCTGTGCCGTCGGCGTTGTGATAAGCCCGGTTGCCCCGTTCAGGGCCATTCCCTTCGTTGTGGTCTGTGCGGACACTCCGCTTACGATTACCGCCAGCATGACGATGGCGACGAGTACTACTCGTTTCATGAATGCTCCTTACTTCCGTTGAGGTAAATTATTCTCCGATGCAATAATACCCACTACGGATGCAAAAAACAACAATTCAGGCGAAATTTTATCCGTTTGTATTACAAGTTTTTGATAGTGGAAACTCAAAAGCGAATCACCGGTCGGTGCGGAAAAAAAACGACCCGCGTTTCCGCGGGTGACAGACGCATCTCCTGGGGGAATTGAACCCCCGTTGCCGGGATGAAAACCCGGTGTCCTAACCACTAGACGAAGGAGACGTATGAGCCGGAGAATAGCGATTTCGGCGCTCTTCGTCAAGCAGGTGTACTCGGTCAGACCGGTGAAATCCGGGTTGCGGACTACTTGCGATCAGATCCTGCTATATTGATTTTTCTGAATGCAGTGTGTATGCTTACCCGCATGAGAATTGCGGTGTACGCGGTTATCGCGGTATTTGTTCTGTTGGTAGTAGTAACCCAGGTCGCTCGCGCCCAGGGTGGTGCCGGGACGGCCGGGGCCGACGAAGGCCTTTCCCGATATCGCAACGCGGATTCGCTTCGGAAGCTGATCACCGATGCGTATCAGCCCTACGTGCTGATTGACGTCAGAACCGAAGGGGAGTTTGCCGGGGGCTTCATCCCCACCGCCATGAACATCCCGGTTCAGGTCATCGCGCAGAACCCGCCGCAGGTTCCCCACGACTCGCTGGTGGTTGTCTACTGTCGCACGGGAAACCGGTCTTCCGCCGCGAAACGGATTCTGCAGCAACAGGGGTTTACCCAGGTTGTGGATTTTGGCGGCATCAACCGGTGGCCCCATCCGCTGGTGAACTGAGGTAAGTGCCCTTCATCTCCGCGAAAACCCCTATGCGAAACGGATATTTCATGCAGCTCGCATAGCGATTCTCATGCAAACCGTATTCACCGACGAATGTGGTTCAGGCCGGGCGTCAAGTCCGTGGCGGAAACCTGTAATTATCTTGCCTGTAGTGAGTTAAAATATCCCGCATGCAAGACGTCGTGATTTCGGTCTTGGCACATACTTTGCTATCCATTTTCCTATGATGAATACCCGAACGTTCCGAATAGTTGTCCTTTCAATCTTTGCCATCCTCTCGCTTCTGATTGCATCGTGTGCAAACCCCATGGGCCCGTCTGATACCGGCGGCAGCGATACCACACCCGCCACTGACTCCGCTCCGCCCCCGAGCACGCCTCCTGCCGAGGAGGACGGGTCGGAGGTTGCGCTCCCGGAACCCGACGAGACTGTGTCCGACGATCCCATCATTGGCGATTCCGAGGTCGAAGAACCCGTCCACGAAGAACCGGCGGACGATGATGAGGAGCCGGTGCTTGAACATTCCTTCGTGATGGTGAACTCAGACGGCTCGGTCTCGTATACGCAGGAAGGACTGGTGGCCGGCGGCCAGAATACCGAGAGTTTCAAGGTTCAAGATGACGGATCGATCGATATCGTCGGATCCGGTGAGCGCCGCGCATACGCCGGCGGCTTCACCGGCTCGGTCTACCGGGTGCTGATCGATAATGCCCGAATCGTTCAGAGCCCCGGGCACAGCACGCGAGGTTGGGCCGTCATCGTGCACGGAGGTCTCAATGAGGACGGAAACCTCGAGGGGTATGCAGTCCAGATTGACCCGGGCTTGAACAACAGCTTTGCAATACGTCGCTGGGTCGACGGACGGGAACAGTCGGCACGATGGATAGAGCCTGCGGCAAACTTCGGAATCAACCTGATGGAACCAATGGATCTGATCATCGACATGCACCACGACCGACTCACCCTGGTTGTCAACGATACGTTGGTGTACGATGCGGTTGCCCTTGAGCAGCCTGGACGCACCGAAGGTTTTGTTGGACTTCGCGCTTGGGCGAGCACCACCGTGGAGATCGACGGGCTTCGTGTGAATCAGTAACCGAACCGCGCGGCGCGCGACTGCAACAGCGAATCGAGCAGTTGCTGCCGCGTTTCGCGTCGCTCCGCTTCGGGGATTGCCGGAAGTTGCACGAGTGCGAGAAGTTCTTCCACCAGCGACTGGTAGGCGAGGCGTTCGGCGGGTGGCCACGGGGTGCTCGCAGCCATGAGGGCGAGGAACCGCTCGTTCTGCTGCGATAATTGTGCCCGCAACGCCACAAGACGTTCGCGCCGCGCCGCCTCTTCCGCGGCCACCACCGCAGCAAAGGGATCCCGACCCAAACCTACCCTACCCTCCAGGAACTGCCGGCGCAGCTCGTCGGCCTCGGGAAAGCGGCCGTTTCGTTCAAGGATCAGAATGGAGTCAACCACCTGCTCGACCGTCGCGGTGCGAAGATGGCCGAAGAGGTTCATCACCCGGGAGGGATCGGTGGGGAACAGCGCATCGATTGTCGCGCGCCTCTCTGCCTGCAAACCGCCGGCAGATGCAATGGTGTCGGAAGCGCGGTTTGAGGCGTGGGAAAGCGTGGTCGCTGTTACGAGGAGCGCGAGCATGACCGCGCGTCGCACGTGGGCGCCACGAACCCAACCGCCGAGCTGGAGCTTCATACTGATAGTGTAACGCTAAGTTGGCCCGCGTTCCACTCCTGTGGATTTTCCCAACCCACGCTTGACGCGGTTTCGATCCTGTACGACAATCAGGGATCACAAAAGCTGAAGGGTCGCACCAACCGATGAACCTCACAACCATCCTGCTGGTAGAAGACGAAGCCCTCATTGCGCTTGCCGAGCGAATGGTGCTCGAGAGGAACGGCTACTCCGTGGTCACCGTCTCGTCCGGGGAGCAGGCAATTGCGCGCTTCCGTGAGGCCCCGGACGTCGATCTGGTGCTGATGGATATCGACCTGGGCTCGGGCATGCTCGGCACCGAGGCGGCTGTCGCGATCCTGGCGCATCGCGAGGTTCCGCTGGTGTTTCTCTCGTCGCACACCGAGCCCGAGATTGTGGAGCAGACCGAGGGCATCACGTCGTATGGGTACATTGTCAAGCATTCCGGTGAGACGGTCCTGCTTGCCTCCATTCGCATGGCATTCCGGCTGCATGAGGCGCGCATCAACGAGCGCGAGGCGCTCGCGCATCTGGGTCAGTCGCGTGACCTGATGAACTACGTGATCGGCTGCAGCCGAACCGGTATCGCGGTGCACGATCGCGAGCTGCGGTACCTCTACGTGAGCGACGCATACCGGACGATGTTCGGCTTGTCGGAGCCCGAAGTGATCGGGAAACACCATTATGACGTCTTCCCTGACCTGCCGCAGAAGTGGCGTGACGTCCATCAGCGCGCGCTGAGCGGTGAGGTGGTTACCTCCGAGGACGACGAGTACGTGCGCGCCGGTGGCGAGGTCCTCTGGACGAGGTGGGAGTGCCGGCCGTGGTACGAAAACGACGGACGCGTCGGCGGTATCGTGATCAATACCGAGGTCATCAACGAGCAGAAGCGACTCGCTCACGCCCTGCGAAGCAGTGAATACCGCTTTCAGCGGATCATGGACTCGATGCAGGACGTGGTATTCACGCTGGACACCGATCTGCACCACACCGGCGTCTACGGGAAGTGGCTGCAGAACTATGGCATGTCATCCGAGGATTTTCTCGGGAAGTCTTTCTCA
>SLTF01000048.1 GCA_007130025.1 Spirochaetales bacterium
CTCAGGAGCACCTGGTCGCCGGCGCGCAGCTCGGAGAAGCGCGATACGTCGTCGGGAACGCGAATGGCGCGTGGGGTCGACGCTTCGGGCTGTGACGTTACCATCGCACCACCGCCTTGCGCTCGGCCCAGCAGTTGACCGACACGGCCACGGGGAGTCCTGCGATGTGGGTGGGGTAGGTTTCGATGTGCACTCCCAGCGCGGTCGTCGTGCCGCCGAGTCCACCGGCACCGATCCCCAGGGCGTTGACCGCGTCGGCGATGCGCTCCTCGAGGGCGCGGTAGTAGGGATCGCGGTGATGATCGCTCAGATCGCGCAACAGCGCCTTCTTGGAGAGCCTGGCCGCCCAGTCCATGGTCCCGCCAATCCCCACGCCCAGCACCACCGGTGGGCAGCAGTTCCCGCCGGCGCGCTCCACGGTCTCTACCACGGTTTGAACCACGGCGTCGGGACCCGCCGTGGGTTTCAGCATGCGGGTCTGGGAGTAGTTCTCGCTGCCGAACCCCTTCGCAAGGCAGCCGATGGTCAGGTGATCGCCGTCGACGTGGTCGTAGTGGATCGCCGGCGGGAGGTTGGTTCCGGTGTTGGCGCGATTGTTGAGTGGATCACCCACCACCGAGTTCCGGAAGAGCCCGTCGCGGTACGCATCGCCGATGGCCCGATGAATGATACGGTCCAGCGGTTCCCCCTCAATCCGCACCTGGTGGCCCTGTTCCACGAACACCAGCACAAAGCCGGTGTCCTGGCACATCGGCAGCTGCTCGCGGGCAGCGATATCGGCGTTCTCCAGGATGGAGTCGAGAACGAAGCAGGCCGCCCCGGGGAGCGTAGCCGGGCGGGGTGCCGAAGAAGACCCTGTGCGTGACTGTGGTCCGGTCCCGTGCGCCGGCGACTCCGACTCGCGTGCGGCGCGGAGGGCGGCGACCACGTCGGCGGCGAGCACTACGTTCATCTCGCGGATCCCGTCGTAGAGCCGGCGGTATATCTCTTCGGCGGGGATGACGCGCTCGCCGGAAGCCGGGTCAGGATTCTGGTCGGGGCGATTCATGGTTGTCATGGGGTACCGCCTGAAGGATGCTTTCGAAACCGACGGTGCGGTCGCTGCCCACCGTTCCCACCAGCATATGCTCGTGGGTGATGTGATCGTATCGCAGCCGTGGCACCAGCCGAAGATTCTCGATGCATCCGGTTGACTTCACGTGGATCCGGGGACCGGTGCATTCCATCATGATTTCGCCGATGCGAATGTGGTTTTCGTCGACGTACGCGATGGGAAGGTCCGCTTCGATGAGCGAGCGAATTCGGGCGTCAAGCTCGGCGACGTCGATGTCGGGCGCCTCCGCAAAGGTGATCACGAAACCGTGCTTCACGTCGGAGTGGAGAACCGGGCGCTTGATGCCGAACTCGTAGTCAAGAACCATGGTCACCAGGTCCTCGGCCGAGTGTGCCATCTGGCGATAGAGGATGGTTGCATCGGCGACGCGCTTCAATGCGGCGGGATAGGGACCGAAGAAGGTTGGACGTGAAACAATGACCTCTTCGCCGATGGCAAACAGGATGGCCGCGTTGTACCCGAGGTAGGGGTAGAGAAGGTCGAAGTGTTCAACGACTACGCGTCTCTCGTTCTCGATTGCCCGGTTGACCGCCTCCGCGATCTCGAACATCTGGTGGAAGGCCGCTTCGTAGCGGACGTCGATGTGAAAGGTGTGAGCCGCGAAGAAATCGTTGGGGTCGAGTTCGTAAAGTGGGGTCGAGCGGCGATTGACGCCTTCGTCGTCGTTGGTCAGCTCCAACCCGGGAAAGAGGCCGCGGATCAGCATCGACTTCCCCGCGCCCTCGGCGCCAATGACGCCAATGAGCTGATCGCTGGGGTAGAGGTGTCGCTGTGCGAGGTCACGCGCCAGGGTGTGCATGCGTTTACGGCCTCGCGGAGCGTAGTAAACGGCGTAGATCAGGGTCTCTTTCAGGATGTTCGGCACGGCCTATCTCCTTCAGTCCTGGGGTGAATCCGATGTGGCATGCGGCAGCGTGAATGAAAGGCCCAGCAGGGGCGCGTGCTGCTGGGCGCCGTAGACGTCACGGTCGCCCGGGCTGCCCGACGCCACGGTTCGCGGCAGCACAATCTTGACGGCCGACGCCGGGTCGAAGAACACGATGTTGGTGATGGTTTCCGGCTCGATGCGGTACGCGGCGGCGATCATCTCGCGGGTGATCTGGCCGCTCTCCTTGATCGCGCGGTACTCGTGCTCCGACGAAAAAATAATGTCCAGCGTGAGGGTGAAGGGCCCCGAGTTCTTGGACCGTATCACCCGGGCGAGCTCGGTGAGCGGTCGCGGTGATGTGAACTGCGCTTCTCTCATGAGGCATCTCCCGTTGGTGACGTGACGCGAACCAGCTCGTACGGAAACAAGGATTCGGTCTCGGCTTCGTTCAGCTCCATCAGGTGATAGAGCGAAAACTCAAACACGGGTCCCGCCGGCAGATCCGACGGGGAAAAGGGAAAGGCGAGGTTCCCCGCGGTGGAGATGCGCCCCGGGTAGCCGTAGTGGAGCAGGGTCGATCGGGTGAGCGAACAGATGCTGTTTGCGGCATCCTGCGTCTCGGCGACCACGTCAATCACCACTCCCACCTCGTGTGCGGGGGTGTCCCGTCGGGGTTCCCACTCGCCCATCACCCCGTCGCGACCGTAGACGCGGATATCCACGCGGCCATCGAGCCGCTCCCGTTCGAGGATCATCGTCGCGCGGGCACGTACCGCTGAAAGAGTCGCGTCCAGCCCGGTGATCATGATAGGATCTCGGATGCCGGCGATGCTGATGGTACGATAACCCACCCGTCGCGCACCCTCGATCTTGATGGTCGGCCGATCGGACGGAACGTAGCGGGTGCCGCGCACTTCGACCCGGCCGCCGTCCGTCTCGGTGAAGCTGCACGCGGTCAGGTCGAGGGTGCCACCGGGACCGGGGAGGTGGTAGGGGTCGGACTTTTCGTAGAGCGAATGGGCTGCGGTTGATTCGCGGGTAAAGACGCGTTCGTCGCTCAGAGGCACCAGTTCAAAGTGATCTTCGTGGAGGATGCCGACCACGCTGTCGGAGCCGGAGCCGGGGGCCGCGGCGATCGCGGCGCACTCGAGAATCTTCCCCAGGTGCAGAGCCAGGCCACGGTCAAGGCCCCGGGCAATTGGAAGCGCGGCAAAGACCGCCGGGTCGTAGGCGCGACCCGCGAGCACTACACCGACTCCCGCAGCAAGCGCACGCTGGATGGGCTCTACCCCGATCTGCCCCACGATGTACGGGGTTTCACCCACCGTCCCTGCGGTCAATGGCGCATGGTGCTCGAGCGGAAGGACCCGCCCCGCGCCGAGCTTCTGCAGCACTACCTCGTGGGGGATGTCGCTCGCAATCAGGGCCATGGTGAATTCAAGGCGTTCTTCGGCGGCAATCTCCTCGATGATCTCCCGTGTCCACTGCAGGTGGGGGCGGGCGCCGCAACCTCCGGCAGTTCCAATCACCACGGGAATTCCACGCGGCACGCCGGCGGCGAGCATGATCCGAAGGTCACGCTTTACGCCCGCTCGATCCGTAAACGACTTTCCGCTTCCGAGGTAATAGGGGCCTGGATCGGTCGAGCCCGCATCCACCGCGATCAGGTCAGGGTTCATCGCCATCCCGGCTGCAAACGACGCCTCGGGGAACCCGTAACCGAGAATGGCGGTGGGGCTGAGGATGGTGCATTGTTTCATGAACGTGCCTCCAGGAGCGCCAGGGTCCTCATCATTTCATTGTACACCACCACCATGCCCTCGTCGAAACCCATGCCGGGTTTGACCAGCATGCGCATGGGACGAGCGGCGAGGGCGAGATGAACGCAGACGCGGGCGGTGACGTCGGTTTCGTTGCAGGTGCCGCCCTGATACGCCTCCACGCCGTGCTCGCGGCAGTAGCGGACCGCCTCCACAATGGTGTGCACTCCGCCGAGGTCCGGAGTCTTAATCTGTACCATGTGGCAGCAGCGCGCGTCGGTGAACTCCATGATGTCCGACAGGGTGTTGCACCACTCATCGGCCACCACACGCACCGGACTTCCCTGGCGGGTGAGTGCCGCGGTAATCGCCCCGAGCGCATCGATCTGCTTCGGCTTTTCCCCCATATCTACCGGCCCCTCAATCCAGAGTCGATGCGGGGCGGCGTCATCTGCCAGCCCGGCGAGGTAGTCGGTCACCCGCTCAAGGTTGTGATCGAAGATCATGCCGAGGGTTCCGTAGACATCGATGTGGAGGTCGGGGAGGTATCCGGGGTCAAGGCGCAGCTCTGCCACCCGCCGGACCAGCCACCTGATGTACTCCTGCAGCTTCTCACCCTTTCTTCCGAGCTTGGTGTCAACGGAGTTGATCAGCCCGTGCGGCAGGGCATCAACGCGCTTCAGGATCATCTTGTCGACGCTGGTGTATCGGTCGTCACCGGTCTGCGCGAAGAGCGGTACCGGCTGCAGGACGATGGGCAGGTCGAACTCGCGGCATACTACCTCGGTCATGGTCTGGTTGTGGGCAAGGGCGGTGGCGTGCAGAAGGGCCTGCGTGAGCCCGTAGCGCAGCGCGGTGTGAAGGCGCCGTCCGTCGATCTGCAGGCTGTCGAAGAAGCGCGCGTTGGGAAGAAACTCATCCACCGATCGCCCGAGCAACAGCGGACTTACGTGGGTCTTCAGAAAGGGAAGGTAGTGCTCCGGCAGAAAGAGGGGATCGCGGCCTCCGGCACCGGAATACTGAACGGCAGCGCAGTCTCCCACTGCGGTGTTGCCGTTGTCCAGCGTGAGCAGGACCGAGACCGATCGCCCCGCTTCGCGAATCGCGCTGAACCCGGTGGTTACGGGATCACCGCGGTAGACGAAGCCGTTGTGTTCGGCTCCGGTCTTGATGGCGCGCTGATCGTCGAAAAAGAAGCCGGCGTATCCGGCCGTATAGCTCACGCGCTCTATGATCATCGGGGCCTCCCCACCAGGTTTCCCTTGCTTACCGCGTAGATATCGTCGATCACCATCTGGAAACAGGGTGGCCGGTTTTCGTGTCGAGCCCGGTCCGCCACGCGCGCACGGTGGAACTCCATCACTTCGGCGGGAAACGGGACGTTACCCGGTTCGAAGATGCGGACCGCACCGTCGAGATCGCGTACGGGAAGCAGCTTTCCGCGGTTGTGCTTGCTCGGGGCAAAGGGTACGTCGATAACTCCGGCCTCGAAGGCGCGTACCGTTCCGTCCACCAGCGAGCCGGATCCAAGTTCCGCTACACGGGTCATGATGGCCCGGACCTCGCTCTTGATGCGATCAGCCTCGGCCTGGATTTCCGGCGTGTCCAGCGGCGGCTGGTCGGAGAGCATATTGATGACCTGTCGGGTTGCCTCGAGCCCCTGCCGGTTCGCCTCCATGGTGGGAATACCCATCGCTTCGTGCGGAGTCTTCACAATGACCTTGGTTGCCCGCGCCAGCGCCGCGGCCGTTGCGCCCCAGGCGATCACACCAAACGCACGCGCCTCGCTCTCGGGGAAGCCACCCATCCACTGGTGAAACACGGTAGTCAGCTCGTAGTCGGTGTGCCCGGCGTTGGTGAAGAACTCATGACCGAGATCCCGCAGCGATTGCAGTGCCGCGATGTCCTGTACGTAGCTGCCGGCCTGACCGTATCCCAGAGTGATGGATCGCACTCCCTGTTGCAGTGCGAGTAGCCCTTCGATGAGCCCGACGGTATGGCTGATGCACGGCGGAACCAGGGTCCCCGACAGCGGCCCGAACGGTTCACGGTTGATGCGTACGCCCTCGTCCTCGTACATGCCAACGAGGCGATCAACGTACTGCCAGTTACGCAGCGACCGTTCCAGCGGTACGTCCTTGGTATAGGGGATGTTGTACGATACGCCGCCGCCTTCGTACGAGCTGAAACCGGCCGCGAGGGTGATCTCGGCAAGCAGGCGCGCGTCGGGCGTTCCATGCCGCACCTGCACCGGCTTGGAGAGCGATTCAACGACTTCCCGGCACCCGGCCACGCCGTGGTTCACCGCGGGGAAACCATTCAGCAGACTGTGCCCCGCCTCCCGCGAACGCTCGACCCCCTTCTGGGCTTCTTCGTACCGGTTCTGTCGGGTGTAGGCGTCGATGGTGGTTGGGAGGAGGTCGCAGTGATCCTGTAAAAAGGTGAGCAGTCGAATGTGTTCCGACAGCAGGGCGACGCCTGCCCGCGGCTGGATCAGCACCGCGCCGCGTGCGTCGGCCTGGCGCAGCACCGAAGCCATGTTCAGCGATGCGTCGCGGCCCTGGTGAAACCGAATCGATTCCGCGAAGTCAACATCCGCTCCCGTCGGCCAGCTTGCGCGAACGTCGGACTGCTGCGCGGTGAAGTCGTGGCGAGACAGGGGTGCGTCGTGGAATGTCATGCGGCGTCTCCTTTCCAATGATTGGCGGTGGCAGCGCACGCCGCGTGAGGGAACAGTCGCGCGGCGTTCGCAAACAGCGGCAGCAAATTCTCGCGGTCACGGTACCAGCGTGGATTCTGAGGGAGAAGCACCGCCCGATTCTGTTCGTCGCGTTCAGGCAGATGAATCAGGGCCTCCATGGTGGCGGGATCCTCCGAGGCCAGAAATCCACCGGATCCGACCACCGTTTCGACACCCCGTAGGTCGCTTCCGGTCAGAACCCACACCGCCCCCTGCGGGGTGAACACCTCGCGAATGCGCCCGGCGTGCCGCGCGAGCGCTCCGCTGACGCACGCCGCGGCAAGATTCCGGTCGCGGGTGCGCTCAGCTTCGCTCTTGGCGATGTGGCCGGGATTGCGGCTCACCGTGGCGGCATGGCTCGTCATGTCGGCGATCGTGGCCTCGTCGCCCCAGAAGGCTCGCTGCGCCTCCACGGCGGCGGGCGCGCTCACCCGCATTCCCAGGTCTCCCTCCACGGTGCGCAGTACCGGCGGCGGGGGAGGCCCCTTCTGAACGATCCGCTGTCCATCGGCCACCGTCCCCGTTCCCGCGGAGTAGACGTCGGTCGTTGCGCCGCCCAGATCGACCAGGCAGAAACGGGACCAGCCCGGAACGGAGGTCGAAAGCGTGCGGACAAACTCGTAGACCACCAGGGGCGTGGGCTCGACCGGCTCGGCGGTGAGCGACCGAAGTTCGTCGAGGCCCTTCCCGTGGGTGATGGAGCGAATGAAGATGGCACGGATGGCTGCGCGGGCGGGTTCCGGGTTGGGCGTGTCCAGATCGGGGAGAATGTTGTCGGTGACCACCACGGAAAAACCTCCGAGGTGGTTCGCGGCAAACTCGGCCATGGTTCGGTTTCCCGCGTAGACGATATGGGGTCGGCCGGCAAGACGGGTGAGCATCCGGCAGTTCCGTTCGACGTACTCGCGGTTTCCCCCGTCGGTTCCGCCGGTCAACAGAACGATGTCCGGGCCGATCGCATCGATGGCGCGGACGTCTTCTTCGGTGAGCTCGTAGGCGAAGACGCGGCTGATGCGGGCTCCCGCCGAGAGCGCCGTCTGTCGTGCCATGGCGAGAGTCAGGTCCGGCACGATCCCCACGGCCACAACCGAGAGCCCTCCCTTTGCCGACGAGGAGCAGATCACCGGGCATTCGGTGGCGGTCGGGGATCCGCGACGCAGCTCCGCGAGGAGTTCGTGTACTCCCTTGGGAAGATGAGAAACGGTGGTGGGGACGGTCACCCGCCGGACCAGTTCCAGGATACCCTTCTGGTGCGAAAATTGTGCTGCCTTGGTCCAGGTGGACCCGATATCCACCGCGATGACGCTGTTGTCCGCTGAGTGGGGCGCGGGCGCACCCGACGGGTCCATCGGGTTCATCGGGACGTACCGGTGGGCACCGCTTTTGCTGCACAATCGCATGCCAACAGATCAGCCACCGCGTCCAGATCGGCGTCGGGGCCGAAGATGCGATCGTACCCCATCGAACGGTAAAGGGTTTCCACTTCCGCCGGATCGTGCTTGCCGATCACGAGGTTTCCGCCGACGTAGAGAATGATATCTCCAACTCCGCGTTCGATGCAGCGGTCGCGAAACCCGGCGCAGTCGATCTCACCGTGGCCGTAGAGCGACGACACCAGGATCGCCGCCGCACCCGTCTCGATGGCCGCATCAATGAACTCATCCTGACTCACCATGACCCCGAGGTTAATCACGCGAAACCCTCGATCGGAGAAGAATGCCTCCAGGATCTTGTTGCCCACGGCGTGACAGTCGCTTCCGATGACTCCCAGAACAATCGTGTGCGCCTCCATTCCGGCACCTCAGCGCGTCAGCAGGGCGGATATCCGCTCTTCCAGGTAGATGAGCGAGCCCCGTTCGATCTGATGGGTGAACTCGATGAACCAGCCACCGGCCTCCTTGAAACGCGGAAGCGCCGCCCGGTGATTGGGCAGTTGATCGAGGGCAACGCCGGGCGGAATGATCACCCCGTCGATGTCGGCGAGGAATTCGAGGAGATCCGGTTCGTCGCTCACCAGAGCGCGTCGGACGATGTTGGGGGCGAGGCGAAGCTCGCCCAGTTTCCGCTCGATGATCTCGGCAAAGCGGGGACTCACCGTAAGGAGGGCAATTCGGCTCTTACGCCCCAGTGACGCAAGCGAGGCGATGGTCTCGGGACTGGGAGCGACCGCGGCCTGGAAGATTTTTCCTTTCAGGCCGGGTGCCAGATCGAGAACCTCCCGGTAGTGGGTTGAGGTAGTCAGTATGAGGTCAAAGCTGTGCAGCAGCGCCTCGGGTGTTGGGTGCTGTTTGAGCTCCGAAAGCAGGATTTTGTGCATCCAGGAGCGCGAGACGTAGAGCAGCTGATTTTCGTAGATCGCCATTGCTTCGGGGTTGCAGTCAATACCGGCGAGGTTGAACTCGCGAAGCTGCTGTTCGCGCTCGAGGAGCTTCACCTGCACGTAGGTTCGGATCTCTTCCAGTGAGAATTCCAGCTCCAGCATCCCGCGGATCGTGTTGTCAATGAGTTCCATCGCACGCTCTTTGCGCCCCGCGGTGGATTGACCGGCTGATTGGGCGATGTAGGTGCCGCTTCCGCGCACTACCTCGACGATACCGTCGCGTTCGAGTTCTTCGTAGGCGCGGGTGATGGTTCCCCGCGCAACCCCGATTCGCTCGGCCAGTTCACGCTCGGTCGGTAAGCGCTCTCCGGCGGTCACCACACCACTGCGAGCGAGGCGGGTGACCCGTTCAATGATCTGACGGTAGACCGGCACATCTCGTGATCGACTGATTCCTTCGCCCCAATCCACCGGTCCTCCCCGACAGCCTCTTTGGACCATCGCCTGACTTCATGTATAGTCCAATTGTAAATGGACTATACCAATTTGGCAAGCGGAATATGGAGAAAACGACGAAAAAAGTGATCAGCTCCTCGCCGGTTGCGGGGTTCGGCTATACCAGGAACCCCGCGGCCAGGGCGGACGCCACGATCAGCGGTGCGGGGAACCGTTTCCAGAGCAGCAGCAGGATTGCCGCGACGGTGACAATGAGATTATTGATCTGGAACCCGCTCGCCTGGGCCAGAATCACGGCGGCCACCGCGATCATGCCCCCGGCGATTGCGCCGACGCCCTTCAGGGCGATGCGAATGGCCCGGATCTCTTTGAGCGATTCCCAGATCGGGTACACAAAGTAGATCAGCAGCAACCCCGGCAGAAAGATGCCAATCCCTCCCGCGATCGCCCCGATGATCTGAACGGTGGTTCCGAATCCGCGCGCCGCCATGCCTCCGGCGTATGCGGCAAAGCTGAACATCGGGCCCGGAAGCCCCTGGACCAGGCCGTAGCCGGTGAGAAACTCCTGGTTGGTCATGAACCCGCGCACGTGAACCAGCTCGCTGTGCATCACCGGGACCACCACCTGGCCCCCGCCGAAGACGAGGTACCCATACCGGTAGAAGCTTTCAAACAGTTGCACCAGGCGCGCCCCGCTCACCGTTGCCGCGACAACGCCGCCGAGCGCGAGTACCGCAAAGGCTACCAGGTATCGCCACGGAGGGTTCAGCGCAACGCGGTTCCACAGGTTTCGCTCGCCGGAGGTCAGAATTGTGACCACACCGCCGATCACCAGCACCAGGGGGAAGATCCACGGCGCACGAATAAAATAGGTAACGACCGCGCCGAAGAGCATCAGCAGCGCGGTGGTCCGGTCAACCACGACCTTCCTCCCAATGCGGAACGCCGCCACCACGATGAAGCCCACCGCCATGGGGCCGATGTATCGCAGGACCTCGAACGGGATGGCGCGGCTGTCCAGAAACTGATAGAGAAACGAGAGTACGCTCATCACCACGAGCACCGGCAGCGCCCAGACCAGCATCGTGAAGAAGGCCAGGCTCGGCCCTCCCATCTTGTAGCCAATGGAGACGATGGTCTGCGTGCTGGTAGGGCCGGGGAGGATCGAGCAGAGCGCAATCAGCTCGACCAGGTCCTGTTCCTCCAGGTAACGGCGTTTTGCCACCATCTGGTCGAGAAAGACGCTCATGTGCGCTTCCGGCCCACCGTACGCCCCGAGCGAACAGATCAGCACGTCGCGCAGGAACGGGAGGCGGCTCTCCGGCGCGGGTGGGTGACTGGTATCGGTTTGGTCTGCAGCATTGTGCATCCTGGACTCCTCTTTGGTTGATCCTAAAGAGCCGGTGCATCCTCGGTCAAGCAATCTGGTATACTCTCACCAGGAGGACAACGATGAAATATCGACGGCTTGGCAGAACGGACCTCCGCGTGAGCGTGGTGGGAGTTGGTGCGTGGCAGTTTGGCGGAGAGTGGGGCAAGGACTACACTCAGGGGGAGGTTGACGCCGTCATCGGCGCAGCCCGCGATCATGGGATCAATCTGATTGACACCGCCGAGTGCTACGGCGACCACCTCTCTGAGCGGCTCGTGGGGCAGGCGGTGAAGGGAGAGCGCGACGAGTGGGTGATTGCCACCAAGTTCGGACACCACTACAACGACCGGTTCGACCGCGACTACCTCTGGTCGGCCGCCGATGTGCGGAAGCAGCTGGAAGACTCACTTCGCGCGCTGCAGACCGACTACGTCGATCTCTATCAGTTCCATTCCGGGGGCGACGACGTCTTTGACAACGATGAACTCTGGACCATGCTGCAGAAGCAGGTGCAGGCGGGCACGGTACGAAACCTCGGTATTTCCATTGCCAACACCATCAGTGTTCATCAGGCCGAGTCTGCGTTGAAGGTGGGTGCCGGCGCGCTACAGGTGGTCTACAACCGGCTCGACCGGCAGCCCGAAGAGGCGGTCTTTCCCGCTGCACTCCGCGACGATCTGGGCGTTCTCGCGCGCGTGCCGTTGGCGAGCGGTTTTCTGAGCGGCAAGTACCGCCCCGGGGCGAGCTTCGAGGCAAACGACGTGAGAAGTCGCCGCGAGCGCGAGCAGGTGGAAGCAGCCCTGCGCGAGGCCGACGAGATCCGTCGCACCGAAGTACCCGAAGGGGTGGATATGGCGGCGTGGGCGCTGGCGTGGTGCCTGCGTCATCCGGCGGTCACCTGCGTGATTCCCGGATGCAAGAACCCCGAGCAGGTCGCTTCCAACGCGGCGTCGGTTGAGCTGGTGGACGACGGGCATCCGCAGGAGGTTGCCGGGTAGCTCCCGGATTACGCCACCACGCGGTCGCGCCCCTCGCTCTTCGCCTGGTAGAGCCGGTGGTCGGCGGCAGCGACAATATCGAGGACGGATTCTCCGTCGTCTTGGTCGGCGATGCCACAGCTCGCCGTCATCGTGATCTCGTGCCCGTCAAAACGGAACACCTGATCGCGCACCGATGTCAGCGTTCGCCGTATCAGTTCGCACGCCTGATCGCGGGTGGTGTCCTGATAGACAATGAAGAACTCTTCACCGCCGAATCGAGCCGTCAGATCGTAGGCGCGGCTGTTGGCCGCGATGAGGGCCGCGAACGAGGTGAGTACCGCATCCCCGGCAAGATGGCCGTATCGGTCGTTGATCGCCTTGAAATGATCGATGTCCAGAATGGCGATCGCGAAGGGGGAGTCATCCCGCCGGTGTTTCGCCCAGATCGGCTCCAGCCGTTCAAAAAGATGGCGCCGGTTGTAGAGGCCCGTCAGCGGATCACGGATCGAGGCGTCGCGCAGTTGTATCTCTAGCGCTCTCCGTTCGGTGATGTCCTGAGCAATCGCGGCTGATCGGGGAGCAGATTGAGGGTCGGTGATCGATTCGTTCCGCACGGGAAAGGATCGCTCCCAGATCCAGCGAACCGAGCCGTCGGGGCGGATGATGCGGTACTCCACCGAGAAACCGGTGGGGTTCTCCCTGATCAGCCGATGCACGCGCCGCCGATCGTCCGGATGGATCGCGTCGAAGTAGTGTTGGGAATCGTCGGTACAGCCCGTGCACGGCACACCCCACGTCTTTTCGTACGCCGGGCTCAAGTAGAGGATCTCGTCGCCGCTTCGCAGAATGAACACCTGTTCGATGTTTTCAGCCAGCTGTCGGAAGCGTTCCTCGCTCTCGCGCAATCGTGCGGCGGCCTCCCGCTCGAAGGTGACGTCGCGCTGAATCCCGAAGTGACCGGTGATCCGGCCGGCCGCGTCGTAAAGGCAGATGTAGTCGCCCTCGATGATCATGGAGGTGCCGTCGAACTTCATCTCCTGTGTGTCGAGGTGAAGGGCGCCTCGGTCGAAGAAGTCGGTCCATACCTGTTTCCCGTACGCAATGTCGTGCTGAAACAGATCGTTCGGTGTCAGCCCGACGAAGTCAGACTCCTGTGCGCGATACTGCTCGAGCATGGCGCCGTTGATTCGGGTGATGCGATGGTGCGCGAACACGTACTCCATCACCGCCGGTTTGTCGGTTTCCGAGTTCCACTCAACAGGCTCGTCGAGCATCATGAAGAAGAAGCCGTCGAGGGACTGCTGGAAGAAGAGATCGAGCAACTCCTGCCTGTGGTGCAGCTCCTGTTCGCGCTGCTTCGCGGCGGTCACGTCGCGTGCCGCAGCGTAGATGAGTCCTTCGTGCTGCTGGGAGCGCCATTCGATGTGGCGGTAGGTCCCGTCGCGATGCCGATACCGGTTCACGAAGTTGAGCACCGGCTCCCGGCGTTTCAGTCTTGAGAACTCCTCGAGGGTTGGACCCCGGTCGTCGGGATGAACGAGCTCCATGAAGCTTCGGTTCTGCAGCTCTTCGATCGAGTAACCGAGGGTATCGCTCCACGCACGGTTCACCCGGAGAAAAGTGCCCGAGGTGTCGGCGACGCAGAGCAGGTCGAGGCTGACGGAGAAGAACGCTTCAAGGTCGATGGTGACGGGAACTGAACTCATGAAAACTCCTCGCGCACTACGCACAAACAGTTTGCATAAATCGTGCCATCTTGAACTATTCCGCAGACCAAAGACGGTGCTTCCAAGTTGTTGCGTGAGAGCAGATTAACGATCCGGCGAAGGTCCGGATGTCACGACGTGTTCCGGTTCGGGCAGGCGCATGTCGATAACCCATGCAAATTGGATAGCATTGCGCATGGTTTGTGCGGAATGCATAGGGTTTCTGGTGCAACTGAACGGGCGCCGGGTCGATGATCTACCGCCCGCCGATCTCCCGGCGAAACTCGGCAAACTCGTACTCGATGCGGCCGTTATCGCGCACCTCCATTCCCGCGTACCCGCGCGACGCCATGCCGTCCAGCACGCGCTCGGCGTCGGCAATCGATAGAGAGGTCTCAAGCGCCACCAGACCCGGCGTCAGAACACCGCCCCGGTCGCGGGCGAGTCGCAGGACTTCGCGCTCCATTTCCTCGGTGCGCTGTTTTTCGGCGACGCGCGGCGAGGGACGGCGTTTCTGCTCGGCAAGCACCTTTCGGCCCCCGTCGAGCATTGGCAACACGCCACCAAACATCGCGGGAAAGAGCCAGACCCAGCTCCCGCTGCGAAGATAGATGAAGCCAAACACCGAAGCGATCACAAACCCGGTGATGACGGAGTCCCAGCCGCTGCTGGAGTGCTTTCCCATGGAGCGATGATAGCCGAAGCGCCGCGACGCGGCAACGGGGTGGATGAGGCACGGGAGAAAGCGATTCAATTGACACCGTGCAAAACGTGCGGTAATATTTACGCATGAAACGAGTGTCCGTTGGTGCGGTGCAACATAACTTCAGCGATGTGCTTCGCGCCGTCGCCGCAGGTGAGGAAGTGCAGGTGGTCAAACGAAAACACGTCGTCGCGAGGGTGATACCCGATTCCGGGTCCCCAACGCGCGAGTTTCCGGACTTCGTGTCCCGTTCCCGGGATCTGTTCGGCACTCCAAACGGGGCAGTTCCGAGCGGACTGATCGTTGAGGATCGCTCCGAGCGAGTATGAACGCATACCTCGACAGTAGCGCGCTGGTGAAGCTGTACTACCCGGAAGAACACAGCGAAGAGTTGCAGGCGTGGGTGTTTCACCATTCACCCCGGCTGCCGGTGACGTCGCTGCACTCGCTGGAGCTTCATAGCGCGATGGCGCAGAAAGAATTCCGTGGCGAAATCACACCAGAATCCCGTGCGCAGTGGGAGATCCATTTCGAGCGCGATCAGGTCGGTGGGGTGCTGTCCCGCCTGGTTCCCGATTGGCCGCGAGTGTTTGACGATGCGGTGCGCATCACCCGGGAACTGACCTGCCGCGTTGGGACTCGTTCGCTCGACGTTCTCCACATTGCCGTTGCACGGCTGTCTCCGATCGACCTGTTCGTTACAAACGACGCCAGGCAGGGCCACGCCGCCCGGGCAGCCGGTCTCCCGGTGGAGTTTGTCTCCGCTCTTTCGTGACTGTCCTCTCCCGCCTGCGGCAATCCTCAACCCGTGTTACAATGAAAAAATACCGATACCGATAACACGGAGGCAATGGAATGAAACACACCATTACACGACTGGCGTGCGTGGCGGCGTGCCTGCTTGTTCCGGTGGCCCTGGCGCCGGCGGACGCGGACCAGATCGAGGACCATCCCCTCATCTCCCGGTACGAGGGTGCCGAGTTCTCCGAGTCGGTGGTAACCGAGTACGATCGGTACGTCGTTCCGCTTGCTCCACTCGCGCGCAACCGGCTGACCGAGACGCTCGCCGTCGAAGGAAGGATCACCCAACTGCAGTACACCGCGGATGGCCGTTCTCCGCTGGAGGTGTTTCGCAACTATCAGCAGGCCCTCGGCCGAGCCGGATTCAGTATTCTATTCGAACACGATGGCAGCAATCGGACCGCAACCCATCACTGGGTGGCACAGGTCTACGACCCACACGGTCTCTACTGGAAGAGCACCCGCCGGGACACCGGCTTCATTGGAAACGGTTTTCACTTCCTTGCCGCCCAGCTCGAGGATCCTTCCGGTGATGTCTACGTCACCCTCTACGTAACGCCCACCCGCACGACCACCATCATTCAGGTGGACGTCATCGAAACAGTACCGATGGATTCGGACATGATCACGGTTGACGTAGACTACCTGCGAAGCGAGATCGAGCGCACCGGCACGGTTACCCTGCACGGGCTGCAGTTCTTTGCCGACAGCGCCCAGATGACCCCGGCGTCGGTGGAAATCCTCGAAGAGGTGGCCGCGTTTCTCGATGCCCATCCACAGATGAACTTCTACGTCGTGGGACACACCACCACCCTCGGTCCCCACGAGAACCTGATGCGGCTGTCGCAGGCTCGGGCCGAGGCGTGTGCACAGGCGCTGGTCCGCGATCACGGCATCGCTCAGGCGCGGCTCTTCCCGGCCGGGGTAGGGGGCCTTGCGCCGGTTGCCTCCAACGAGACGGACGAAGGCCGTGCGCGCAATCGGCGGGTGGAGCTGGTGGTGCGGTAATCCCCGATCAGCCGGCAGACCGCACCGCTCGCCGCCACAACAGCGCGGTAATGGCGGCGGCGTACCCAAGCCCGATGAAGGCAGCGCCGGCGACCAGCACCGGGTTGCCACCGCTGTTCAGGCGGATCAGGCTTCCCCACGCGGTGGGAAACAGCCCCAGGAACCAGCGCGCCTCGGGAGCGAGTGCCAGCATCACCAGCGGCGGCAGCGAAATCAGGTTCAGCACCTTGGCGACCGCGAGCCCCTGTACCTTGTTTGTGGCGATCACCGACAGCGACAGAAACACGATGGGAAGCGACGCAAGGTCCACCAGAAGAGAGAGCGCCAGGACGCCGGCTCGCCCGAAGCCGCCGCCCGGGCTGCCGAATAGTTCGGTGGAGTGAAACCCGGCCGGCATGGGGTTGCCTCCCGCGGCGACAACGGCAATCAAACAGACTGCGCACGCGATCGCGAGCGTCATCCCGCGGCGCACCAGATACCAACCGCGGCGACCCGGCATGGTTCGCAGTACCGGCATCAGGTTCTGATCCTTCTCGTCGAGCACCAGCAGTCCTCCGAGCATGCCGTACATCACCACGGTCAAAATGATGGTGAACGAGCGAACCGCGCTCATCGCGGTTTGGATGGAAGCAGTTGTCGCGGCAGGCGCGTTCAGCGCCCCGCCCGGAGCAAACAGCCACGGCAGCACGCGACCAAGCACCAGCGCGGCGGCGATCGGCGCAAACAGAATGGCTGCGTGCACCGGATCGCGCAGCATCAGTTTGACCTCGGCGGGCAGGATCAGGCGCCCGCGGCGTTGGTCGTCCCGCACTCCGTGCGCGGGCAGGCCTCGGGTTTTGGTCCGCGGAGCACGAGTCGGCGCGGTTCCGGTTGCGAGCCGGGTGAAGGCGCGGCGGGCTCCCAGCCAGGCGATGACGTTCCAGATGACCAGCGAGACAATCGCGATGGCCGGGGTGAGCCATCCGGTTCCGGTTGTGAACAGCGACGAGACCAGTACCATTCCACCCCAGATCGGCGCAATCGCGCCCACCCATCCAACCGGGAATCCCAGCAGCTCCACCAGCGGAACCATGGCCGGAAGCATCAGGAGGGAGGCGAAAAGAAAGTAGTCCAGAATCCGGGGGAACCATCCGGCGATCACAATACCCAGACTGAAGAAGAGGGGCACCGTGAGTGCGATCCCAAGCACCATGCGCACAATACCGGCGGGCGAGGGATGGATGAACCCCGCAGCGCCGGCGGCCACCGTCAGCGAGCCGACTACTGCGGCAGCCAGCAGCAGAATCGAGCCCACCTTTGCACACCACCACGACCGGAACCCAAACCCGGTGGTAAGGGCTGCAACCAGTACCCCCTGCTCACGCTCGAGCAGCACCAGCCCGCCCGCGAAAAAGAACCCCATGAAGGTCGGGTCAAACAGGATGATCGTCATGAAGGTCGCCTCCCGCCAGGAAGGGGGGACGAGCAGGACCAGCGAGAAGAAGACCGCGGTGAGCACCGCGTAGGCGGCGTAGAAGCCGGAGCGCCACTGCACCACGATGTCGAAGGTAGCTGCGTATGGTTTCATGGTGTGTCGACCGATCCCGCATCGCCCTCGTCGAGGCGAGACTGCCCGGTGAGCGACTGCCCGGTGAGGGTCCGTCCGGTGAGTTGCAGGAAGACTTCTTCCAGGCTCACCTCCCGATTCACCACGCGGGTGATGTGGCTGATTCCCGAGAGGGGGCCGCATCGGAGTTCATCGTAGGGTACCGTCTGTTCAATGTCTCGATCCTGTGCGTCACGGCCGTATACCGTGATGGCCGGACTTCCGTGCCGCTGTTTCAACACCGTCGGTGAATCCTCTGCTGCGATGCGCCCGTCGATAAGAAAACCCACGGTGTCGCACAGTTCGTCGGCCAGCTCCATCGAGTGGGTAGTCAGGAAGACCGCCGTGCCCTCCTGCCGCAGCTCCAGCACCCAGTCTTTGACCACCCGGGCCCACATCGGGTCAAGACCGGAAGTGGGTTCATCGAGAAAGAGCAGATCCGGCGCATGGAGGACCGCCCGCAGGAAACTGAGCCTCATGCGCATCCCCTTGGACCACTTCTCAACCCGCTGATTGGCGGCGTCCGTGAGTCCCAGTCGCTCCAGCCCTGCTTCGATGCGTCTATCCTCCGGTCTGACGGCGGTTCCGCTTGAGTGCGTGCGGGCGCCCCCGGCGGAGCGCAAGGCACGAGCCAGATCGAGGTTCTCGCGGCCGGTGAGTTTCAGGTAGAGGTTGGGAGTTTCGAAGGCAATTCCCACCCGGGCGTAGATGGCGGTACTCCAGTCCCGAATCTCACGGTCGTAGACCTGTACCGATCCCTGGTATCGCGGGAGCAGTCCGTAGAGGATCCGCTGAGTGGTGGATTTCCCCGCTCCGCTCGGTCCCAGGAAGCCGTAGATCCGCCCCGCCTCCAGCGAGAAGGCAACGTGATCGATGGTGGGTTCACTGTTGCCCGGATAGGTGAAATTGAGGTCGTTTACTCTGATCATCGTACGCTCCTGAAGAGAACCAGCAGGCTCCCGTGAATCAGCGCCCGCAGCGCGTCGCGCGTGTGTGCGGTGGTAATCGCGGCCGCGGGTTCCGACTGCGCAGCAAGCAGGGAGAGGGTCGCATCAAATAGCAATCGAAGCGCCGCAATAATCACCGCGGGATCCGCAGTGGGACTCAGTCCGGCACCGCGAAGAAGCGGCGTCAGGCGGTCGAAGAGGCGGATGTCCTGTTCGTCCATGACCTGCAGATGAGCGGAGTCGGCCCGCTGCTGGAGGTAGACGATCTCGTCGGGCTGGA
>SLTF01000163.1 GCA_007130025.1 Spirochaetales bacterium
AAAAGCGCCCGGTGAACACCACCCCGCGAAACCTCATAGGAGGGGTCCCAGGTCAGGCTGCTGTTGGTAACGTCGTCGTTGATGCCAATGGTGAAGTGTTTTTTGGGGCTTTTCTCTTTGAGGTTGTCGAGAACTGCCTTGCACATGGGAGGGGTGAACTCGTTGGAACCGAGTCCGTAGCGGCCACCGATGATCTTGGGTTGCTTGCTGAAGCGCGCCTCATCCGAGGACATAGACTCCGAAATGGCCGCACAGACGTCTGCGTACATCGGTTCGCCGAGGGAGCCGGGCTCTTTGGTTCGATCGAGTACCGCGATCGCCTTGACGCTTGCCGGAAGCGCGGCGAGGAGATGCTCCATGCTGAACGGGCGGTAGAGGCGAACCTTGATCAGACCAACCTTCTCGCCCCTGGCGACCAGGTCTTCGATGGTCTCTTCCATGGTTTCGGCACCCGACCCCATCATGACAACAACGCGCTCGGCATCGGCGGCACCGATGTAGTCAAAGAGGCGGTACTGACGGCCGGTCAGCTTGGCAAACTGGTCCATGGTCTTCTGGACAATGCCGGGCGTTGCCACGTAGTACTTGTTCACCGTCTCGCGTCCCGCGAAGTAGACGTCGGGGTTCTGGCTGGTGCCGCGAATCGACGGGTGCTCCGGGCTGAGGCCGCGGGCACGGTGCGCATGAACCGTTTCGGGCCGGATCATTTTCCGCATTACGTCGTAGGGGATTTCCTCGACCTTCTGGACCTCGTGCGAGGTGCGAAACCCGTCGAAAAAGTGCAGAAAGGGAATGCGGGATTCCAGGGTTGCAACCTGCGAGATGAGGGCGAAGTCCATGACCTCCTGAACCGAATTGGAGGAGAGCATTGCAAAGCCCGTGGATCGCGCCGCCATGACGTCGGAGTGGTCACCAAAAATGGAGAGCGCCTGAGCCGAGATCGCGCGCGCGGCGATGTGGAACACCGTGGGGGTGAGTTCACCGGCGATCTTGAACATGTTGGGAATCATCAGGAGGAGGCCCTGCGACGCGGTGAACGTGGTGACGAGGGCTCCGGAGGTAAGGGCTCCGTGAACCGCACCCGCGGCTCCGGCTTCCGACTGCATCTCTTCGACGTGGGGAGTGGTACCCCAGATATTCTTGCGCCCTTCGGCGGAGAACTGATCCGAAAGCTCGCCCATCGGAGAGGAAGGGGTAATCGGGTAGATTGCGATCACTTCGTTTGTCGCGTGCGCAACGTACGCCGCTGCGGAGTTTCCGTCGATGGTGACCATCTGCTTATTCGCCATAGTAGCCCTCTTTGCTCGTGATGTATCCGGAGCGGTCGAACAACGGTCTCCCCGCGCAAATCTGCGCCGGGGCCGCGAACGCCCAGCTGCGAACCGTTATGCCATAGTGATTGTCACGGATGTAACTGTTCCCACACTATACCCCGAAACGCCGGTTCGCGCAAGCGGATTACGTTCCAAAATCATTGATAAAGCGAATCCGGTGACCAATAATATCTCAACCGTTTCAATAATAAGTCTCCATTTCACAATAAAGAACGCCGCGTCGTCGAGAGTGACCCGGACGTTACGTATCGGGACCGCCGCCGCCGCTCTGTGCCAACGAAACGATTTGCATGCCAAGCCGCAGAACACGACTGCCGAAAAAACTTGCACAATCTCAGGTTTTCTGTCTAAAGTGCCCCATGAACACCCGCATTCAAGCGCTCGTGAGCCAGATATACCCGCCCGAGGAGGCGGTGGATTGCACGCGCCTGCTGGATACGCTGCTGATCCGCATGGCGCCGCGGCTTCAGGGACCCGAGTCACCCCATCCCGCCGGGCGGCTTCCGCTCGACGAATCGGACAGCATCGTGATCACGTACGGGGACCAGTTCTCCGGTGCTGAAGGGGTGCCCCTGGAGTACCTGCTTCGCTTTCTCAGCGAAGAACTCGAAGGCCACGCCACCGGGGTTCACATCCTTCCGTTCTCGCCGTTTTCCTCAGACGACGGTTTTTCCGTCATCGACTATCGAGCGATCAATCCTGCCCTCGGAGCGTGGAGCCACGTGCGTGCAGTGAGCGCGCGGTTTCGGCTGATGGCGGACCTTGTTCTGAACCACTGCTCATCACGAAGCGAATGGTTCGCCGCGTTTCTTCGCGACGAAGAGCCGTTTCGCCGCTACTTCATCACCGTAGAGCCGGGAACGGACACGTCGTCCGTGGTTCGCCCGCGCGCACTCCCCCTGCTTACCCCCTTCGAGACGCCAAGCGGTGAGAAGCGAGTCTGGACCACCTTCAGTGCGGATCAGGTTGACCTCAACTTTGCCGAGCCGGAAGTCCTGGTGGAAATGCTTGACGTTTTGCTCTCGTACGTGGAGCAGGGCGCTCACATGATCCGGCTCGACGCGATTGCCTATCTGTGGAAGGAACCGGGAACCAGCTGTCTTCACCACCCAAACACCCACCGGGTTGTGCAACTGTTCCGCGCGGTTCTGGAAGAGGTTGCGCCGTGGGTGATTCTCATCACCGAAACCAACGTGCCGCATGAAGAAAACGTGAGCTATTACGGCGATGGGAGCAACGAAGCCCATCTGGTCTATAACTTTCCGTTGCCGCCGCTGACCCTTGATGCCGTGATTCGTGAGGACACCGGCCATCTGCAGCGATGGGCCGCCTCTCTTCCCCAGCCCGCCGGCACAACGGGGTTCCTGAATTTTCTGGCCTCGCACGATGGAATCGGGCTTCTCCCCACTCACGGGATACTCTCCGACGAGGAACGCGATGCGCTCATTCAGACGGTCCGTGATCGAGGGGGGCGAATATCCTTCAAATCGAGCAGCGCGGGCGATATTCCGTACGAGATGAACGTCAACTATCTCTCCGCGGTTGCGGATCCCAACCTTCCCGACGCACAGCGGGCACGGATCTTTCTGGTCTCACAGAGCATCATGCTCTGCCTTGCCGGAGTCCCGGGAATCTACGTCCACAGTCTGCTCGGCTCGACGAACTGGCCCGACGGCGTCGAGCAGACCGGCATGAACCGGACCATCAATCGACAGAAGCTGGAGTATGATTCGGTGGTGGCGGAACTCGCCCAGCCGGGGTCGTTGCGCCACCTGGTGTTCGAAGGCTTCAAGCGGATGCTGCGCGCCCGCGCATCGGACCCGGCGTTTGATCCGGGCGCCGCTCAGCGAGTCATCCCAAGCGAGCGCGAGCTGTTTGTGGTGGTCAGGCACAACGGGGAGACCGGTTCGAAAGTTCTCTGTTTGCAGAACCTGAGCAGCCGGGCCGTTGAGACCACCATTCTTCCCGAGGTTGTTTCCGGCGCGGACGAGCGGAGCTTTGTCGATCTGATCAGCGGGGATCGCTTCTACCCGTACTGGACTGCCGATGGGAAGGTTGAAATTGGTCTCGACCCGTACGAGGTGATGTGGCTGAAGGTTCAGTGAGCATCGTGGGTGACGTGGACTACTTCACCAGCCGGGAGATCGCCTTGAAGCGATCGGTTCCGCTCACGCGGCAGAGCTCGAACAGAATTGATTCGGTGGTGGTCAGCAGGGCGCCGCGGCTCTGCATCCGTGTGAGCGCGACTTCCTTGTCGTGAGCTTTCCGCGAAGAGATGGCATCCACGACCATCACGGGGACGTACCCCGCTTCCAGCAGATCCATGCAGGTCTGGAGCATGCAGACGTGGGCCTCTATCCCCGCCAGAATCACAAACCGGGCGTCGGTTGGGCCTAAACGGGTGAGGAAGCCCTGATCGTCACAGCAGCTGAACGACATCTTCTCCATGGGCTCAAATTGCTCAAAGCGATCACTGATCGTATCGACGGTCGGCCCCAGCCCTTTTCGGTACTGCTCGGTCACCAGAATCGGCACCTTCAGAATCTGAAGCCCCTCGATCAGCGTGATCAGCGCGGTCTTCAGTGACTCGCCGTCGTGCATATGGGGAAAGAGACGCTCCTGAACGTCCACGATAACGGCGACACTTTTCTCGGCAACAACACGCATGGCATCCTCCGCACGGCATTGTAGCGTGCTTGGTGAAGTGCCGCCAGAGGGGATGTCCACCCCGGTAAGGTAGGTCCCGGAACATACCGATACACAGAGCAGAACAAGAACCCGTTGAGGAGCACCCTGTGGAAAACCTCTGGAGCATGCTGAACGAGCCGATTACCATCGGCGACTACCCGGCGAACGTGAGTGTGCTGGCGGTGTTGCTGCGCCTGGTGCTGCCGCTGGTTCTGGTCTGGACTGCGTACCGGGTTGTGCGGCTGGTGGCGATGCGGCTGCTGATCAAGGCGGAGGCGCCGGATGCGGCTCGCCGCACCGTGATCACCTGGATTCGGCGGGTGTATCTGGTGGTGTTCCCGCTGCTCGCGGTTGCGTACGTGGGCGGTTTGCTTGGGGCGGAGATCTTTGCTCTGGTGCGCCGCATTGCCGCGGTGCTCAGTGATCCGTTCTTTGAATCCGGGGGTACGAGACTGTCGGTGGTCACGATCCTGCTGATGATTCCGGTTTTCTCGGTTGCATCGTGGGTGGCGCATCTGGCGAAGCAGGCGGTGGAGTCGCGCTTCCTTGCCCGAATCGGGCTCGATCCGGCGCGGCGGTTCTCCATCGCCAGCCTGATTCGCTACGTGGTGCTGATCATCGCCATGGTGATTGGTCTATCGGTCATCGGTATCAACCTCTCTTCGCTGGCGGTCATGCTCGGTGTGCTTGGTATTGGCGTTGGGTTTGGATTACAGAACGTAGTGGCGAATTTCTTTGCGGGCATTGTGATCATTCTCACCAGACCCCTGAAAGAGGGTGATCGTATCCTCGTGCACGACTACGAGGGTACCGTGTATCAGATCCGTATGATCTCTACGGTCATTACCACCGTCACCAACGAGACCATCATTGTTCCCAACTCGGAACTGATCAGCCGATACATTCACAACTACTCGTACGAAGACCTGCGCATCATCGTGGTAAACATGGTGCAGGTTTCGTACTCAAGCGATCTCGACCGGGTGGAAGAGGTTCTGCGTGCGGTTTCTTTGGAGAATCCGTTTCGGGTAGAGGAGAGCGAACCGCGGGTGCTGTTTCGTTCGTTTGACGACTCGGGTATCACCGTCTCAGTGGGGACGTGGATCAATGATGCACGAGAGCGAATCTTTGCCGGCTCCTGGATGACGCGCGAGATCTGGCGAGCGTTCCGCCGGCACCACATTGAGATTCCATTCCCGCAGCGCGATCTGCACGTCAAATCCATGCCGATGCCGGTCGATCAGGTGGCGACGGCTTCCCGCTGACGCTCCATCGCCGCCAGATATCGGTCCATGCCGCGGGCAATCACCTTGTCCAGCGTGAGGGAATCGAAATACTGGTTGATGTGCACCGAGGCTTCCTGCCAGACGTCGTGAACGATGCAGTAGTCTTCGCGAACGCAGTGACCGTTTCCGTCGTCGGAGTAGTTGCTGCACGGGGTGAGGTCAATTCCCTCTCCAACGGCGTCGAAGATTTCGCGCACGGAGACTTCGGAGGGCTCACGGTTCATCATGAACCCACCACCGGGACCACGAACGGATCGGATGACGCCCGACTTTTTCAATCGGAAGAAGATCTGCTCCAGGAACTCCGGAGAGATTTCTTCCTCTTCGGCCAGTCGCTTGATGGGAATCGGTCGCTCTTCGGCGTGCATCGCGAGTTTGGTCAGCGCGCGGAGCGCGTAGCGACCTTTTGTGGTGACTCTCATGTCTTCATTCCCTCCTAAGAATTAACTCGTTCCACGTAATCGCCGGATTCGGTGTTCACGAGGATCTTTTCGCCCTCTTTGATGAAGATGGGGACCTTGACCTCAAGGCCGGTCTCCACCTTGACGATCTTGGAAGCACCCTGAACGGTGTCGCCTTTGACCCCTTCGGCAGCCTCAGTGACGACGAAGACCATCTTCAGCGGGATCTTGATGTCAATGGGAGTGGTCTCCCACATCACCATGGTGTAGGTGTCGCCCTCTTTCATGAAGTTGGCTTTGTCTTCAAGCCCGGTGATGGGAACGTCGAACTGCTCGTAGTTCTCCATGTCCATGCAGTGATAGTTCTCACCGTCCGAATACAGAAACTGTACGTCGCGGTCAAAGACGTCCGCGGTTTCTACATTGTCGTTTGATTTGTAGGTTTCTCTGAGCACCAGGCCCGTTCGAAGATTCTTGAGTTTCAATCGCACGAAGGCGGACCCCTTACCGGGGTTTACGAACTCTCGTTCCGCAACTGCGTGCGGCTCTCCCTTGATGAGCAGACACATGCCTTTCTCAATTCCACCAGCTCGAATCATTGTGTGTCCTTAACGATTACCGATAATTTGATACCGAAAGTATACCAGACATTCCAAATAAAATCACCCCACTCATGTTTATTTCTCCCGCGAGAAGCATGAGAAGCCGATCTACCCCCAACGCAACACCGGAACAGCGGGGAAACGACGGCCCGAAAACCCGCGGGTAGTGGGGATCGACGGTGTGGGGCACCCGTGCGGCGCGCTTGGCGGCAGCCTGCCCGGCGAAGAAGCGCGCAACGGCGTTCGCGTTGGTCTCTTCGGCGTAGCAGTTCGCAAGCTCCACCCCGTTCACGTAGAGCTCCCACCGGTTGCGGTAGCGCGGATCGTTGCCCTCGGAGGCAAGGACGGGGATGCCCGAGGGATAGTCGGTGAGAACCAGTGGTCGGTCCGTCGAGAGCGCCGGCTCCACGCGGTCCACAAAGAGACGGTTGAAGGTGTCGGCCCAGGATTCGCCGTCTTCCACGTGAATCCCCAATCGCCCAACCTCGGCTCGAAGCGACTCGGAGTCGGTCAGGCGGTTGAGGTCGAGCCCGGTATGTTCGAGCACCGAGTCACGTACGCTGATTCGCACGAACGGCGGCCGAAGCCGGTTGAGGTGCAGTGCGGCATTGGTGCGATCATGGCCGCCTCCGGGCTTCGGCATTGCGGCAATCTCGGGGGTGAGGGCCTCGAGCAGGGAGGCGAAGAGCGCCTCGGTGACGGCAATCGAGTCACGGTGATCGGCGTCTACGGTGTAGTACTCGAGCATGGTGAACTCGGGGTTGTGGTAGGGGCCGATCTGTTCGCCGTTGCGGAAACAGTGGGTGATTTCAAAGATGCTGCCCGATCCTTCAGCGAGCAGCTGTTTGTGCCACACCTCGGGTGACGGGATGAGAAACAGCGGCACGGAGGGGCGGTCGGGGCTGATGAGCTCGGTGGCAAAGACCTCGAGATGGGCTTCGGGAATGAGCGTGGGCGCCAACTTGGGAGTATCCACCTCAAGGTACCCGCGCCCCTGGAAGAACGCGCGAATCTCGCGAACCAGCAGGGACCGGAGTCGCACCATTGCATGATCGATCATGCCCACGAGCATACCAAAACCGCTCGCCCTCCACTATACGCCCCACCGTGATACGCCGACTCCTCACGATACCCCTCCGATGGGTATACTTCGGCCATGACTGATTTTGATACCGTCATTGAGCGGCGGGGTACCGGAGCCGTGAAATGGGACGTGACTGCGCCCGATGTGATTCCCCTCTGGGTGGCCGACATGGACTTTGCCGCACCGGCCGCCGTGACCGATGCACTGGCGCGCAGGGTCGCCCATCCGATCTACGGCTACCCCATGGTGAGCGATTCCTACCGCCACGCGTTCTGCGAATGGCAGCAGCGGCGCAACCGACTGGCGATCGATCCGGCTTGGTTGCTGGCCACCCCCGCCGTGATGCCTGCGGTGCGTGCCGCAATTGACGCGGTGAGCGAACCGGGGGACGCCGTGGTGGTACAGACGCCGGTCTACTTCCCGTTCTTTCACGCAATCCGCTCCAAGGGACGACGCCTGGTACTCAACCCCCTTCGGGAGTCCGGCGTTGTTCCGGCGCACCCCGGCGGTCACGCACACCATCACGGTTTTGCGATGGATTTCAATCATCTGGAGGAGCTCTTTCGTGACGGCGCCCGGGTACTGCTGCTCTGCTCGCCGCACAATCCGGTGGCACGACTGTGGAGCCGGGACGAACTCACGGCGCTGGCCGGGCTCGCGCGCCAGTGGGGAGTAACCGTCATCAGCGACGAGATCCACAGCGACATCATCCTTGAGCCGCGGCCCTTTGTGTCGATGCTGGATGTGCTGCCGGAGCTGACCGTGGCGTGCTTCTCGGTGAGCAAGACCTTCAACCTCGCGGGAATCGGGGCGTCGCAGACGGTGGTGCCCGATCCCGGGTTGCGCTCCCGGGTGCGGCGGGTTTGCGAGCGGGACGGGCTTCTCTCGCTGCAGCACGTACTCTCGCTCACCGCCACCGAAGCCGCGTATCGCCACGGCGACGCGTGGCTCGATGCCTTGCTCGACTACCTGCGTGGGAACCATGCGGTGTTGCGGACCGCGGTTGCCAATCGGATGCCGGGAGTTCGTGCCGGGGCGCAGGAGGCGACCTACATCGCGTGGCTCGACCTGCGGGACTATTGCGCTGAGCGCGCACTCAGCGAGTCACAGCTGAAGCGGCTGCTGCAGCACCAGGCGAGGGTGAAGCTCTCTGACGGGGTTCAGTTTGGACACGGCGGTCTTGGGTTCCAGCGCCTCAATTTTGCCACGCCCCGCCTAATCCTGGAGGAAGCTCTTGGCCGCATTGCCGATGCACTGCACAGGGGCTATATTTCAACCGTATGACGGCGAGATCAGATATGATGGCGCAATCCGCATGACGGTAATTCTGGGCGCAATTGACGGGGAGATTTCGTCGTTTCTGGGAGCGATGACCCACCGTCGGGACCAGCGAATGCGTTCGTTTCGGTATCATCAGGGCGATATTGACGATTCCCCGGTGGTGGTCGCGCGTTCAGGGGTGGGTAAGACGCTGTCGGCGGCAACCACCCAGCATCTGATCGATCGCTTCTCGCCCAAGCGGATCATCTTCACCGGCATTGCGGGATCGCTCAACGCGCAGCTGCAGGTGGGCGATACCCTGGTTGCCGCCGACTGTCTGCAGTACGATCTGGACGCCGGAGCCCTCGGGTTTCAGCGCGGTGAGGTTCCCTACGCCGGATTTCGCGTGCTCACGTGTGACCCGGAACTGCGTCGAGCGGCGGAATCGTTCCGACCTGAGCGGGGGCGCCTCCATGTGGGGCGCGTGCTGACCGGCGACCGGTTTGTCACCGATGCCGACGATCCTCAGTGGCAGACGGTCTGGGGTGAACTCGCCGGTGACGCGGTAGAGATGGAAGGCGCGAGCGTCGCGCTGGTTGCTGCCTGGAACTCGGTGCCCTTTCAGCTTGTGCGGACGATATCCGATCGGGCGACCGGTATCGATGGGATCAATATACGAAGCTTCCTGCGAGAGGCGTCGGAGAACTCGCTTGCGTGTGTGCGACACATGCTTGCTTCGCTGTCCGTTGCGCCGTAGCCGGCGGAAGAGAAAGAACCGGTAGATCACTACAACACGAGGAGTCTGTTCATGCGTTCCGCACCACAACCGGCCAACCATCCGGCCTACGATTTTGTCACTCAGCACAACCTGGACGAGTATCGCTCCACCGGACTGCTCTATCGGCATCGCGCCACGGGAGCCGAGGTCTACCACGTCTCGAACGACGACATCGAGAACCTCTTTGCCTTTGCCTTCAAGACCCTGCCTGCGGACTCGACCGGTATCGCGCACATTCTGGAGCATACGGTGCTCTGCGGGTCAAAGACGTTTCCGTTGAAGGACCCCTTTCTGCTGCTGCTGAAGGGAAGCATGAGCACCTTTCTCAACGCCTACACCTTCCCCGACAAGACGGTCTATCCCGCGAGCAGCACTGTGGAGAAGGACCTCTTCAACATCATGCGCGTCTACGGGGATGCGGTCTTCTTTCCTCTGCTCAAGCCGGAGATGTTCCGCCAGGAGGGGCATCGGTTACAGCTTGATTCGGACGGAAAGCTCGAGATTACCGGGGTGGTCTACAACGAGATGAAGGGTGCCTACTCAACCCACGATTCCATTGCGTCCGAATGGGCCTACCGGTCGCTCTTCCCCGATACGCTCTACGCCCACGATTCCGGTGGCGACCCGCGATATATCCCCCAGCTGACCTACGACGCCTTTGTTGCCTTTCACCGTACCTACTATCACCCATCCAATACGCGGGTGTTCCTCTACGGCAACATCCCGACCGAACGGACCCTCGGCTTCCTGCACGATACCTTTTTTTCCCGGTTTGAGCGCATCAGCATTGACGCACCGGTGCCGGCCCAGCCGCGCTGGGACGCGCCGCGCGAGATGCACCGAACCTTTCCCGTTGACGCCCCAACCGCCAACGACTCGTCGGTCACCTTGAACTGGTTGCTCTGTCCCATTGACCGGCAGCCGGACGTGCTTGCCCTGGAAATCCTGACCGAGATCCTTCTCGGACACTCCGGCTCGCCGCTGGAGAAAGCAATCGTGGAGTCCGACCTTGGCGACGATCTCTCTTCGCCAACCGGGATTGAGACCGAACTCTACGAGCTGGTCTTCTCCGTGGGTATGCGGGGAACCGATGCCTCCAATCAGGGCGCTATTGAGGAGCTGGTTCTGGGTGAGCTGCGGCAACTGCGGGATAACGGTATTCCCGCCGACCTGGTGATCGCGGCCCTGCGCAAGGTGGAATTCCGAAACCGCGAGATCCGCGGGGGTGGACCGTACGGGCTACGGCTCATGCGTCGGGCGCTGCGAGGCTGGCTGCACGGTGGTTCACCGGAGGTAACGCTGCGCTTTGCCGAGCCGTTCGCGCGGTTAAAAGCGGCGATTGACGCCGACCCGCGGTTCTTTGAGAAGCTGATCGACCGCTATCTTCTCCAGAACCCGCACCGGACGACGCTGGTGGTGACGCCCGATCAGGAACAGCAGACGCGCGAGCAGGAGGAACTCTCGCAGCACATCAGCGAGATTGAGCACGGCCTCGATGATGAGGGGCGCGCTCGGATTGAGCAGGACCAGAAGGATCTCGCTGCGTATCAGGGCGCGGTGGACTCGCCGGAAGACGTTGCGAGAATCCCTTTCCTTGAGCGAAGCGACGTGCCGCGCGAAGTGGAGCGGATCCCCTTCGAGCGGCGAACCCTGCCCGACGGGATCGATCTCTACGCGCACGAGGTGTTCACCAACGGCATCACCTATCTGGACCTCGCCTTCTCGCTGGACGACCTGCCGCCGGAACTGCTTCCCGCGGTTCCCTTTTTCACGGCCGTGGTCAACGAGTGCGGTCTGCCCGGCGTTTCCTATGACGAGCTGGCAACGCGGCTTGCCTTGCACACCGGTGGATTCTCCGCCCGGCCGGAGGTGGGCTGCCACGCCGACAACCCCGACCGCGTGGTTCCGATGCTCTTCTTCCGACTCCGTGCGCTGGACGATGCCCTCCCCGAAGCGGTGGATCTGGTCTCGCGAATCCTTCGGGAGGCGGATTTCACCAATCTTCGGCGCATTCAGGAGGTGCTGACCGAGGCGCGGAACGACATGCGTTCGTCGGTTATTCCCGCGGGACACGCCTACAGCATGACACGGGCGGCGTCGCTTCTTTCCGCAACCGCCGCGGTGGAGGAACAGTGGAAGGGGATCTCCCAGTTGCTCTCCATCGCCGGACACGACGATGCCGCCGCGCCTCGGCGCATGGCTGACGCTCTGGAGGCACTGAGGTCCCACGTACTCGGGCGTAACCGGCTGACCATGGCGGTTACCGCCGACGCAACGGCCCTCGATCGGGCCGCCGAGGCCGCCGCGCAGATTGCGGCCGCTCTCCCCGTGGGGCCGGCCCGGACGGAGTCGGTCTCGCTGCGGGGACGGAGCTCAGCGTTGAACCTTCGAACCGAGGCGCTCGTCGTCCCCGCGGGGGTGAACTACGTCGCGCGCGCGATGCGCGGCTCTCCCATTGGGACCCCGGAGCAGACCGCCGAGGTGATTCTGGGTCATCTGATGAGTACGGGCTACCTCTGGGAGGAGATCCGCATGAAGGGCGGCGCCTACGGGGCGTTCTCCTCCAGCCGCGGCGCCGAGCAGGTCTTTGTCTTTGGCTCCTACCGCGATCCAAACATCACCGCAACGCTGCAGCGCTATCACGCGGCCCTGGAGCACTTCGCCCGCACCCCCGTGGGTACGCGGGAACTCGACCTGGCGGTGCTGGGAACCGTGGGGGGTGAGTTACGGCCGCTTGCACCGGCGGAGCGGGGACTGGTCAGCTTCAAGCGGATCCTTTACCGGGTCAGCGAGCACATCCGCCAGGCCAAGCGCGACGCGATGATTGGAATTACGCCCGACCAGGTACAGCGCGCCGCGCAGCGGCTGCTCGCCGCCGAGGCCGAGGCGGCGGTTGTGGTGATGGGAACGCGTGAGTCGCTGACCGAGGCGGCAACCGAGATACCCGGGCTGATGGATGAGCCGCTGGATCTGCCGGTATGACGCCAATCATTCCACCGGTATGACGCGAGTTGCCCCGGCGGCAAAAACCGGTTAGAGTGACCGCAGAGGAGTCCTGCCGATGAAACGTATTTCTGCCGTTCTGGCTGTGGTACTGGTGGTTTCATTCACGTGGGGAGCGGCGCCCCTTGCCGCCGAAGAGGATCCCCAGCTCTACGCTCTGGGCGTGGTGAGCGCGTCGAACCTCTACTTCTCCTACCTTGTTCTGGGCACGGTGGCCGACGGTTTTGCTGCCGGCGGATACGGCGTCGATATCGCCACCCGTCTGACTCAGGAGACCATCGCTCTGACGCGAAGCTCAATCGACGCGTTGCAGGCGCTGCTGGACACCGGCTCGGTAGCCGGCGACGATTTCAACGTGGTTGTGGGGCTGATCGAGACCCATCGGCTACTCCTTGGCCAGGCCAACGGTCTCCTGCGCTACATCGACGACCCCGCGCAGACCGGCGACTTCCTGCGGTACCGCGACCTGGCGTGGGAGCAGATCTCAGCGCTCTTGAACTTCTAGTGCGCCGGTGCGCATTACGCCGGGAAGCAGGCCGTTTGCACGCTTGCGCAGCCCGCTGCTCAAGCGTGTGGTTCCGCGTGAATCGGCGCCGAGGTGAGAAATGAGAGCAGGGCGTCGTAGTCGCGGAATACCGGCAGATCGGGGTGTTCCGCGACGATGGCGTCCGGCGGATGAAACAGCGCACCCGCGTTGGCCTCGCGAATCATCGACAGATCATTGTACGAGTCTCCCACCGCAACCACCTGTAGGTTCAGTGAGCGGAATGCGGCCACCGCGTGACGCTTGCCGTCCGCCTGACGAAGGCGATAACCGATGATCTTTCCGCTCCCGTCAACCAGCAACTCGTTACAGAACAGGGTGGGGAAGCGCAGTTTCTTCATCAGCGGACCGGCAAACTGAACGAAGGTGTCCGACAAAATGACCGCCTGGGTTTGCGAACGCAGCGCTTCAAAGAACGAAGCCGCTCCCGGAAGCGGGTCGAGGGTTTCGATCACGGCCTGGATGTCGGGCAATCGGATGCCTTCCCGTTCGAGAATGCCGAGGCGGTGGTTCATCAGTTCGTCGTAGTCGGGGATGTCCCGTGTGGTCAGCCGAAGCTCGGGGATGCCGGTAACTTCTGCAACGCTGATCCAAATTTCGGGAACCAGGACCCCTTCAAGGTCGAGGCACACCAGTCTCATCTCGCTCCTCCGGGTTGTGGGCGTCTGAAGCAATCAGGGAGGGTATACCACAAACCACCTCGCGGGGCTACCACCCCGGCTCATCCGACGGTGGGGCAATTGCGCGTAATGCGGCCTCGGTCGAGCCGATTCCCGCGGTATCGCTTCCATCCTGCGTGCCGGCCGCCGTCACAACCGGAGCGGTCAGCATGGAGGCTACGCGCTGCAGCGACGAGAGGATGAGCGTCTTCTCCCAATCCGCCAGTTGTTCAAAATCCTTGACGAACTGCTCCTGAAAGAAGCTCGGGTGAGCGTCCAGGATGGCTCGTCCCGACGCGGTTACCTGCAGCGTCACGCGCCGCTTGTCGGTGAGGCTGCGCAACCGTTGCGCCAGGTGTTTGTGCTCGAGACGGTCGATGATGGAGGTGACCGTGGCCTGGCTGAGACTCACGTTGCGTGCGATGTCGCCAACCGAGTAGTCGGGCATCGCTCCAATTGCCCGTAGAACGACCAGTTGTGGCCCCGTCAGGCCGACATGCTTGCTCAGCTGTTTGGAGTGCAACTCCAGGGCGCGGATTATTCTCCGCAGGGTGGCCAATACTTCGTCGCTCCGACTCGCTTGCGCTGCTTCCATCATCGGTTCTCCCTTCAGACGGCCATTGTAGACGAGGAAACACAATTGCGCAGTAGTTTCGCTTCACAACTTGTTTCTTTCTCAAATGATTTGTACACTAACAAAAAAAGGGGTGGTTGAGACGAAGAATGGAATCCACTCGCTGCTGAGAGCCAGGCAAATCATCCGGCTTCTTGCCGATTTGATGAATAATTTCCGTTTATCAATGAAATTATTTGTCAATTCACCGATTTGCCGGCTGTACTTGCAGCCACGAGTCAAGATTGCCGAGCGGTCTTATCATTACGACACGAAAGAGTTCGCTCGGTGCCCGGCAGGTATTCGCGTGCACATTTCGTGCGCGAGTGGATGCTTTCTTGAAACAGGTGTCGGCGCTATTGGGACGGAAGAAGGAGACGAATGGACGAGCCAAAGGTGAAAATCCGCATCGAGGGCCTCTATAAGGTGTTCGGGCGTGCTCCGCATCGCGGAGTTGAAATGCTGCGCGCGGGGAAGAGCAAGGATGAGATCCTCAAAAAGACCAAGCTTGCCGTTGGTGTTGCCGACGCCAGTTTCGACGTGTACGACGGCGAAACGCTGGTGGTCATGGGGCTCTCGGGAAGCGGTAAGTCAACACTGGTCCGCTGCGTGAACCGGCTCATGGAGCCCACCGCGGGAAAGATTATCGTTGACGACATCGACGTGACGGCGCTCGACGAGGCAGGGCTGCGAGAGATTCGCAGGAAGAAGTTTGGGATGGTGTTCCAGAGCTTCGCGCTCTTTCCGCACAAGACGGTGCTGGAGAACGTGGAGTTTGGTCTGGACATCCAGGGCGTGCCGGTGGAAGAGCGGCGGCCCAAGGCGACCGAGGCGTTGAAGCAGGTTGGACTGGACGGCTGGGGCGACTACTACCCCCAGAACCTCTCCGGCGGCATGAAACAGCGCGTTGGTTTGGCGCGTGCCCTCGCGGTTGACCCCGACGTGCTTCTGATGGACGAGGCGTTCAGCGCTCTCGATCCGCTTATCCGAACCGACATGCAGGATGAGTTGATCGCGCTGGAATCCCGCGTCAAGAAGACCATTCTGTTTATCACTCACGATCTCGATGAGGCGCTCAAGATGGGCGATCGCATCGTGCTGATGCGCGACGGTGGAGTGGTGCAGATCGGCACTCCCGAAGAGATTCTGACTCATCCCGCCGATGAATACGTGTCGCGGTTTGTCGAAAACGTTGATATCACCAAGGTTCTCGTAGCCTCGGACGTGATGAAAAAACCGAAACCGGTTGCGTTCGTGCACGACGGTCCGCGGACCGCCCTGCACAAGATGAAAGAAGCGGGACTTTCCGGGATTTTTGTTGTTCAGTCGGACAACTGGAAACTGGTTGGCCATCTGACCGCTGAACGCGCCGCGGAGGCCGCCAAGGCGGGTGAGCGCTGGATTGAACATCTCACCACGGCCGAAGCGTGCGCAACCGTGCCGCTCGATGAGCCGGTACGTCAGATCTTCTCCAAGGTATCGGGGAATCCAGTGGCGGTGATCGACTCCGAAGGGGCGCTGAAAGGCGTCATCGTTCGGGGAACCGTGATTGCTGCGCTGTCCGAACGGGGGGAAGACAATGTTTAACATACCAAAGTTGCCGCTGGCACAGTGGGTCGACGCGGCTCTGGCCTGGCTTACCGCCGCGATTTCGCCGCTGACCCGAGCGTTTGCCGGTTTTGTGCGCCTTGGAATCGACGGCATTGTGTCCGGTCTGGGTTTTCTGCCGCCGATTGTGCTGATCCTGTTGATCGGAGCACTCGCCTGGTGGATCGCAAATCGGCGCGTCGCCATTTTTTCCGTGGTGGGACTGCTGTTCATCTGGAACCTGGGGCTGTGGCAGCCGACGCTTTCAACCATCGCGCTGGTACTGGTCTCAACGCTTATCTCGGTCATGATTGGTGCCCCACTGGGTATCCTGGCCGGGCTGTCGGAACGGTTTCATCGCGTGGTAACGCCGATTCTGGACTTCATGCAGACCATGCCGGCCTTCGTGTACCTGATTCCGGCGATTCCGTTCTTCGGTCTTGGTCCCGTGGCGGCGTCGTTTGCCACGGTGATCTTTTCCATTCCGCCCGCCATCCGGCTCACCTCACTGGGGATTCGTCAGATCGATAAGGAGATGATCGAGGCCTCTGATGCCTTTGGCAGCACCCGGATGCAGAAGCTGACCAAGGTGCAGCTGCCGCTGGCTCTGCCCACCATCATGGCCGGTATCAACCAGACCATCATGCTTTCGCTGTCAATGGTTGTGATTGCGGCAATGATTGGGGCGGGCGGCCTTGGTGGCGAGGTATGGCGCGCGATTCAACGGCTGCGGGCAGGACAGGGCGTAGAAGCCGGTCTGGCCGTGGTGATTATTGCAATGATTTTGGACCGCATTACGCAAAATATTGCGGTGAGCAAAAAAACGATACCATCATAAGGAGGATACTATGAGAAGTATCGCAAAGAGAGTGATTGTGCTTGTGGCGCTTGTCGCCATTATCGTGCCGACCGCCTTCGCAGGTGGAGCGGCCGAGACCGCCGATTCAAAGGGCAACGTTACCCTGCTCTACGTGGAGTGGGCGGGCGAGGTCGCCGCTACCTACGTGGCGCAAGCCGTGCTGGAAGAGATGGGGTACAACGTGACCACTACGCCGGTCAGTGCCGCCGCAATGTGGCAGGGTATGGCCACCGGTGACGGCGACGGCATGTTGGCGGCGTGGCTGCCGGGTACCCACGGGGATTTTCTTGCCCAGACCGAAGATCGTATCGATCTGCTTGATCCGCTTCTCAGTGGGGCACGCATCGGTTTGCTGGTTCCGACCTACGTCGAGATCGACACCGTTGCTGAGCTCAATGAGTACGCAGACCGCTTTGGCGGAGAGATCATCGGCATCGACCCCGGCGCCGGCCTGATGGCCGCTACCGAGCGGGCAATTGAAGTCTACGGACTGGACAACATGACCCTGGTCGAAGGAAGCGATGCGGCCATGACCGCGGCCCTGGGCGCAGCCATTGACAACAACGAGTGGATCGTTGTAACCGGTTGGACCCCGCACTGGAAGGAAGCCGCTTTTGAGCTGAAGTACCTGGAAGATCCGGAATTGGTCTTTGGCGACGAAGAGTTTGTTGCGGCAGTGGCCCGCGACGGACTGGCCGAGGACATGCCGGAAGTGCACGCGTTCCTGAACAACTTCTACTGGACTCCCGCCCAACTCGGCGAGGTTCTGATGTGGAACGAGGAGCCGGGAGCCGATCCCGCCGAGACCGCGCGTCGCTGGGTTGCTGAGAACCGCGATGTTGTGGATACCTGGATTCCTTGATCACTGTTCCAAAGACTGTGCTTTTTTTGGCCGCCCTCCCGGGCGGTCATTTTTTTTCCGTTGCCGGTGCGACGTATGCTCGGCCTTGAACAGCGCAAATACATTCATTATGATGCGGTATCCCACGGAAGGAGTGTATCTTTATGGAAAAGCTGTTCAAGCTGAAAGAGCACAATACTACGGTAAAGACCGAGTTGCTCGCCGGACTGACCACGTTCCTGACGATGGCCTACATCCTGATCGTGAACCCGCTCATCCTGTCGGACGCCGGCATGGACTTTGGGGCGGTTTTCACGGCCACGGCGCTGTCGGCCGCCATCGCGACCCTGGTCATGGCCTTCTTGGCAAACCTGCCGTTTGCGCTCGCACCGGGCATGGGGCTCAACGCCTTCTTTGCCTACACGGTGGTGATCGGCATGGGCTACTCGTGGCAGTTTGCCCTCACTGCGGTCTTTCTGGAAGGTATTCTCTTCATCGTGTTGACGATGCTCAATATCCGCGAGGCGATCGTCAACTCGATTCCGCTCAACGTGAAACGGGGTATCGCGGTTGGTATCGGGCTCTTCATCACCCTCATTGGGTTGAATAACGCCGGTATCGTTGAGGCGTATCCGGCGACGCTGGTCACCCTCGGTGACGTCACCTCCGGTGGAGCGCTGCTTGCCCTCATCGGTCTGATTATCACCGGTGGGTTGCTTGCGTTCAAAGTGCGCGGCGCGCTGCTGATTGGTATCGCCATCACCACCGTGATCGGGTTTCCCATGGGGATTACGCAGGCGCCGTCGGGCAGCTGGGCCCCACCGTCGCTCGCCCCCACCTTCGCGCAGTTTGACTTCTCACAGGTGTTCACCGTCGACATGATGATTGTCCTGTTCACCTTCCTCTTCGTCGACATGTTTGACACGGCCGGAACCCTGATCGGTGTTGCTACCAAAGCCGGCATTCTCCAGAAAGACGGGAGCATTCCCAAGGGCAAGGAAGCCCTCTTCGCCGACGCGGTGGGCACCACCGTGGGCGCCGTGCTGGGCACCTCCACCGTTACCACCTACATCGAGAGCGCATCGGGTGT
>SLTF01000136.1 GCA_007130025.1 Spirochaetales bacterium
CGAGTGCGAACCGCCAGCCAGGGACGAATCATCGTGATGCTCTACGATGAGGCAATCCGCCAACTTGACCTCGCCACGCGCGCGCTCTCTGAGGGAGTGAAGGCATTCGACCGCGTGAACGGGGCGGTGTCCAAAACGCAGGAGATCATCACCGAGCTGACGGTCGCGCTGGACTTCGAGAAGGGTGGGGCCTTCGCTCAGAGCATGTTCAATCTCTACATGTTCTTCAATCGTCAGCTGACCGAAGCCAATCTGCAGAAGAATGGCGACGACCTGGCGAAGGTTCGTGGCTTCCTCGCCGAGCTCCGTGACGCCTGGAACGAGGCCGAGAAGAAGACCATGTTTGACGGTGGTCCATCCTCGGGCGTAAATATCGCGGGGTAACGGAATGCCGGTTGCAGACGACACCGCGGTTGACGACCGGGTTGCGGTGCTCCTTCGCTTTCGTGAGACGCTGAAGGCCCAGCGCGAGAAGTTTTCGCGCTATCTCAAGCTGCTGGACCGACAGGAAAAGGCCATCCGCACCGGCGATGTCGATGCGATCGTTCAGCAGGCGGAGCTCGAGACGACCTTGCTTCGCGAAATCGAGGCGGTGCAGAAGGTGCTGACCCCGCTGGAAGCGGTCTACGTGCGCTCGTATCCCCAGGATGAAGATCAGATCCCCCCGCTGCGCCGTGCGGTTCTGGAACTGCGCAGCGCCGTGCTCCAGCACAACCGTCGGAATCGCGAGCTGCTGCGCGAGAAACTCGAGCTGGTTCGCACCGAAATTGAGTCGCTGAGGGTTCCCGGCGCCCCCCGATCACCCTACGATTCCCCCGGACCGTCGCTGATAGACATTTCCACCTGACCCCCGCGTCGTGGTATAACCACCCTATGGACGACGCAATCTACCTGCTCGATGGATACAGCCTGATCTATCGTTCCTACTTCGCATTCATCCGGCGACCGCTTCGTAACCCGCAGGGCCAGAACAGCTCGGCGGTGTTCGGCTTCTTTCGCTCGCTCTTCGCGCTCTTTCAGGAGCGCTCCCCCGGCCGGTTCGTGGTGGTGCTTGACTCCAAGACCCCAACCTTCCGTCACGAGAAGTACGAGGCGTACAAGGCAACCCGGGACAAGACCCCGGACGATCTCAAGGCGCAGATCCCCGTCATCGAGAGCATCCTCGAGGCGCTCGGCGTGCCGACCGCCCGGGTGAACGGCTTTGAGGCGGACGACATCATTGCCACCCTCGCCGAAGCATCCCGCAGGGACAACCGCGCCTGCTTCATCATATCCGGGGACAAGGACCTGCTGCAGCTTGTTGACGGCCCGGTTCGCGTTCTCCGCCCCGAACAGGGCGGTTTTACCGACCTGGACCGGGAGGGAGTCTACCGCGACTGGGGGGTCTACCCGGAGCAAATTCTGGACTACCTCTCGCTCACCGGGGACAGCTCCGACAACGTTCCCGGCGTGAAGGGCATCGGTGACAAGGGCGCGGCGAAACTGCTCGCGGAGTACAAGACCCTCGACGGCATCTACGAGCACATTGACGACATCACCGGCGCCACCAGGACCAAGCTCATCGAGGGACGGGAGTCGGCCTACCAAAGCCGCGATCTGATTCTGCTGGAATCCCGGGTACCGCTCGACGTACCGGACGAGCACTTCGTTCTTCCCGAACTGAACGTTGCCGCGGCGGTGCCCCTCTTTCTGGAGCAGGGCATGAAGTCCCTGGTTGAGCAGCTCGGTGGATCGGTGCGGCCGGCGGAGGTAAGCGAGATTCCGGAACCGGCCGGCGCGGTGCGTGCCGAAACCGCGTTGGATGCGTCCCCGGCGGCCTCCGGGGATCAAGCGGCCGAGAACGGCGCCGCGACCTACGCGCTGGTCACGGAGCTTTCCGACCTCAAGACGTGGATCAAACGCTGTCGTGAGGCCGGTGCGGTTGCCTTTGACACCGAGACCGACGGGCTCGATCCGCACGTGGCGCGGCCGGTGGGGTTTTCGCTGTCGTGGGAAACGGGAAGCGCCTGTTACGCGCCGTTGAAGGGCCCCGACGGTCCGGTGCTGCCCGAAGACCCGGCGCGCGAGGCGCTGCGGTCGCTGCTGGAAGACCCGGCGGTGAAGGTGATCGGGCAGAACCTCAAGTACGACTTTCAGGTGATGCTCCGCTGGGGAGTGCGCATCGCCAACCCGTGGTTTGACACCATGATCGCCGCGTGGGTTCTGGACGCCGGCGGCAGCTACGGCATGGACCAGCTTGCCGAGACCCACCTGGGGTATCACACCGTCTCCTACAGCGACATCCTGCCCAAGACCCGCGAGGGTCAGGCAACCTTTGACACCGTGGAGCTGGAAACCGCCTGTCGCTACGCGGCCGAAGACGCGGATATCACCCTACGCCTGTATCGCCATTTTGCCCCGATGCTCTCCGCCCGGGGCCTTGAGAAGCTCTTCTTTGAGATCGAGATGCCGCTGGTGCCCCTGCTCGCGGACATGGAGCTCGAAGGCATCGGTCTCGACGGCGAGGTGCTGACGGCCTACGGAAGCGAGCTCGCCGGGCAGCTCGCCCGGCTCGAGCAGGAGATCTACGACCTGTGCGGGTACGAGTTCAACATCGCCTCCACCAAGCAGCTGCAGGAGGTGCTCTTCGAGAAGCGCAAATTGCAGCCGGTGAAGAAGACCAAGACCGGTTACTCCACCGACACCGCGGTGCTGCAGGAGCTCGCCCGCGAGGATCCCGTACCGGAGAAGGTGCTTCGCCACCGAACCCTCTCCAAGCTCAAGTCAACCTACGTCGACGCGCTGCCCCGACTGGTGGATGACCAGGGACGGGTTCACACCCACTTCAACCAGACCGGCACCGCCACCGGACGGCTCTCAAGCCGCGACCCCAACCTGCAGAACATCCCCATTCGCGACGAGGAGGGGCGGCGTATCCGCACCGCCTTCACCGCCGGGCGGGGCAAGGTGTTTGTGAGCGCCGACTACAGCCAGATCGAGCTGGTGGTGCTGGCCCATCTCTCCGGCGATCCGGGCCTCACCGAGGCGTTCACCGCGGGACAGGACGTCCATCGGGCAACCGGCGCCCTCATCTTTGGGGTGGAACCCGACGAGGTGAGCGCGGAGCAGCGGCGGATCGCCAAGACCATCAACTTTGGTGTGATGTACGGCATGTCGGCGTTTCGGCTCTCACGCGAGCTCGGGATTCCCCGCCGCGACGCGGACAGCTTCATCGAGGCGTACTTCCGAACCTATTCGCGGATCCGCGCCTTCATCGATACCACCGTGGCGCAGGCGCGCGAGGATGGGGTGGTTCGCACGCTCTTTGGTCGCGAGCGCCGCGTGGAGGACATCAACAACCGCAACAAGGCGGTGCAGGCGGGAGCAGAGCGGATCGCCGTCAACACCCCCATCCAGGGGAGCGCCGCCGACATCGTCAAGTTTGCCATGCTGCGGGTTCACCGCCGGCTGCAGAGCGAAGGTCTGGAGGCGCGTCTTATTCTCCAGGTGCACGACGAGCTCATCATCGAGGCGCCGAAGGGCGAGCAGGATCGGGTGCGCGCCCTCCTGGAAGAGGAGATGAGCGCCGCGGCCGAGCTGACGGTTCCGCTGCGGGTGTCGGTGGAAGTGGGCCGCAGCTGGGGCGAGCTGCATTGAGCAGGGTGAGCGCGTGGTCATAGGTATTGGCGGCGGCTACTGCTCGGGGAAGAGCACCGTTGCGCAGATCCTGATCGACGCCGGCTACCGCGAGGTCAACGTGGACGCCCTCGGCCATTCCGCGCTGATGCACAGCCGCGACCAGGTGGTGAAGCGCTTTGGCCCGCAGATTCTGGCCGAAGACGGCGCGATCGACCGGGCGCGGCTTGGAGCGGTGGTGTTTGCCGACCAGGCTGCCCGCCGCGATCTGGAGCGGATCGTCCACCCGCGCATGGTGGCGGAAGCCGAGGAGCTCATTGAAGCCGCAGGCGTTACTCCGGTGGCCATGCACGCGGCGCTGCTCTTTTCCATGGGCCTCGATCGCCTCTGCGATCGCATCCTCTGGGTGCGGGCCCCGCTCTTCACCCGGATCCGGCGCGGCATGGCGCGCGACAACCGCCGGGTGGGGCGAATCCTTCGAATTCTCTGGACACAACGTACACTGCGGCCTCAACCGGGGCCCGAATCGGCCGATATTGATAGTGTGGTGAACCGGGGTAATCGCGACGCGCTCGTTGGGCAGCTGCGTCGACTCCGCCTCCCGGGAATATGAGTGGGCCGATGGAACAGCAGAAAACACTGATTGTCATAGCGAGCGTTGCGCTCTTTGTCGCCGCGGTCATCGGGATCGGGTTGATCTTCTTTTATCCGCGAGCGGAGGGCCCTTCGGACGTACCGCTGCGGGTAGTGGAAGAGGCGAGCGGCCGCCAGGCCTTCGATCCCATCGAATACCTGCGTCGTCCCGACGCAACCGCGCCCGGCTTTGTGGCCGAGCCACAGCCGGCCGACGGCGATCTGATTATCATTTTTGACGAGGACCCGCGAGCCGCCGACAGCGATGTGCCTTCGGCTCCGCAACCGACCCGCGAGGATCCAATTGCGGCGGTGCAGCCCGAGCAGCAGCCGGCCCCTTCTCCGCGACCGGCGCCGAGCGCCCCGGCTCCCCGTCCCGCTCCGGCCCCACAACCCGCGCCCACCCAGCCGCGGACCAGGGAGGTTCGTGTCACCGAGTTCTGGATTCAGGTGATTGCCTCGCCCAGCCGCGACCGGGTTGAGCAGGCGCGTGTTCGGCTTGAGGAAAACGGGCTGCGCGGCCGGGTCACCACCCGCACCGTGAACGAAACCGTCTTTTACCGTCTGCGCGTGGGTGCCTACGACCGGCGGGAAGAGGCCGAGCAGTTTCTGGATTGGATTCGCCGGATCGACGGATTTGGGGAGAGCTTCATCTCTGAGGAGTACCCCATGCGCACCGTGAGCTACTGACGCGCCGACCGGCGGGTGATGTAGTCCACCGGCCGGTTGTAGATGGTGCTTCCCGGCGGCACCGAGCTGGTGATCCAGACGTTGCCGCCGATGGTCGATCCCTTCCCAATCACCGTGTTCCCCCCAAGAATCGTTGCCCCCGCGTAGATGGTCACCTCGTCCTCGATGGTGGGATGGCGCTTCACATTCGCCTCTGACTTTTTCACGCTCAGCGCTCCGATGGTGACGCCTTGATAGACCTTGACCCAGTTCCCAATGATGGTGGTCTCTCCGATCACCACGCCCGTGGCGTGGTCGATGAAGAAGTAGTCGCCAATGGTGGCACCCGGGTGGATGTCGATACCGGTCTTGCCGTGTACGTACTCGCTCATCATGCGCGGGATCAGCGGAACCCCGAGGTTCCACAGCTCGTGCGCCACCCGGTGGATCAGCACAGCCTCCACGCCCGGGTAGGCGAGGATTACCTCTTCGCGCGACTTGGCCGC
>SLTF01000415.1 GCA_007130025.1 Spirochaetales bacterium
AATCCGTTCACCATCATCGTCACCCACCTCGGCCTCGAGCGCTGGGCGCGAAAGCAGCAGGCCGAACGGCTCATCACCGCCATCGACCAGGCGGTCGACGTAACCACTGAGCACGCCGCCTTTCTCGGCGATTTCAACGAGTGGTTCTTTGCCGACCGCTTCCTGCGCCGCGTCGACCGCCACTTCTCCAAGCACGCCGCGCGCCGGACCTTCCCGTCCCGGTTCCCGATTCTCCCGCTCGACCGCATCTGGATCACCCGGCGCCTTCGTCGGGTGGCCACCTGGGCTCCCCGCGACTGGCCGGCGCGGGTTGCCTCGGATCACCTACCGCTCTGCGTGGACGTCGAGCCGGAATGGTAGCGCCGGATATAGACTCTGAGATCACCCGCTCGATCTCGGCGGTCAGGCTCGCCTCGGTGTATGGTTTTGCAACGTACCCGTCCATACCGGCCTCGCGACAGCGTTCGAGGTGTTCCGGGTAGGCGTGCGCGGTGAGCGCGATGATCGGCTGGCTCGGAATGTCGTGCTGGTTCTCCCACTCGCGGATCATACGGGTTGCATCGAGCCCGTCAAGAATCGGCATCGACAGATCCATCAGGATCAGATCAAACCGGTTCGCTTGTGCCGCATCTGCCGCCTCCCTGCCATTGCCCACCGCGGTGACGGTGCATGTGCGGTTTTTGAGCAGTTGAGTGAGATACAGCCGGTTGATCGCCTCGTCTTCTGCAACAAGAATGGACAGACCCTCGAACGAGCCCCGGCTGCGCGCAGTCCGGCCCTCAGCTGAGTCGGATGCATCGCGCTCGCGTTGAGTCGTTTCGGAGCTGGACGGTTCTTCCTGAGAGCAGATCGGAAGCGGTAACGCGACGTGGAACCGGGAGCCGCGCGACGGAGTGCTGTCAACGGAAACCGTTCCGTCGAGAAGGTCGACAAGCGACCGGACGATCGACAGCCCGAGGCCGAGACCGCCCACGGCGCGCTGGCCCTGTCGCGCTGCCCGGGAGAACGGCTCGAACACCCTGTCCAGGTCTGCGGGGTCGATTCCACACCCGGTGTCTCGGACCTCAATCTCGAGGAGCTCGCTGCGGTGCCGTATCGTGACGTTGACCCAACCGGCTTCCGTAAACTTGATCGCGTTGGTGGTGAGGTTGATGACAATCTGGGCTATCCGCTCTGAATCGCCCTGGACCGTTGCGTCCGGACCATCAAACGTGAATCCAAGGTCGACCCCATCGCACCGGTTGATGCTCCTCAGGGTGGGCTCCAGCCAACGGACAAGGTCGGATAACCGAAACGGAGCGGACGTAACCGAGAGGCTGCCGGCTTCCGCGTGGGAAACGTCGAGCAGGTCGGAGAGTACGCGGAAGAGCTGCCCCGAAGCGCCGGAAATCATCTCGGTGAAGCGTCTTTGCTCTCCGTCGAGCGACGTGCGTGCGAGCAGATCGGTCATTCCCATCACGCCGTTCAGCGGGGTTCTGAGCTCATGGCTCACGTTCGCGAGGAAGCGGGACTTCGCCCGGTTTGCGTGCTCAAGCGCACGTTGCGTCGCTTCGCTGTTCTCCAGAGCACCGCGCAACTCGGCAGTCTGTGCGGCAACTTGCCGACGCAGCAGGATTACCCAGAGCAATGTCGCTCCGAAAAGCGCCACTCCAATTGCCGCAAGGGCGATCACTATCCGTGCGGTCCGGGTGTGCCACCAGCCGGGAAACTCGAGCAACCCAAACCAGCGCCGATACAGCTCATCAAATTCGCCGGTTGACTTCAGAACGTTCAGGCCTTCGTTCAGGACCGCGAGCAGCTGTGCGTCGTCTCTCTGAACGGCCATGGCGTAGGGTCGGCGCAGTACCGGCGCCTCTATCATGCGGATGTTCCGCAGCCGAAGGTTCTGGACTTTGCGCGTTCCCTGACCCATCCCAAACAGGGCGGCATCGCCTCCGCCCTCATCGAGCAGGGTCAGCACTTCCTGCCAGTTTTCCACCGCAACAACCTCGCGCCCGATTCCGTTCTCCAGGATGTAGTCGTGCGCAAGGTCTCCTGCATGAACGATGATCACTCCGTTGGCAACGTCGTCGAGATGGACAACATTTGATGATCGGGGTACGAACAGCGCGTACGATGCAACGAAGTGCGGCACTGTGAAAGAGTGGATCTGCTCGCGGGCGGGGGTGCGGTACATACCGGCGAGCATCTCCACCTCGCCGTGCTCAAGGCGGCGACGCGCCTCGCTCCACTCGGTCAGCTCAATGGTGATCGAAAGGCCCATGATTTCAGCGACCCGGCGTACCAGCTCGATGTTGAAGCCGTCGGGCTCCCCGTGGTCGTTGAGGAACTCAAACGGCGGATAGGCGTGGTCTCCCCCAACGCGGAGGTGCGGCAATCGGGCGTCGTACCGGACGCCATCGACCGCGGTTGTCGGAACCACGAACGTCGGCTCCAACTGCGCTCCACAGGCCGAAAGAAGTCCAGCCAGGATGACGCCAACGAGCGCCATCCTGGCGCCCATGCGTTTCGCCTTCATGACCGGTACCGCGGCGCACCGACCCCGTGATGGCAGCCGGACCACGAAACAACACACTGTTCCATTTCGTCAGAGTATACCGCACCCTGTTCCAGGAAACAAACGCCCGTGCCACGCTTCCTCCGCAACAAGAGGATGGCAACCTGCAATCGAAAAGCGCCGGCAACTCAGCAAACAACTTATCGATTGTGTTTTATTCAGAACAAGCTAAAACTTGTTCATTGACAGAGACAAGCTATGAATTGTATTCTTTCATCGAGTACCCAATGGACTATCCAATACGAACCGTAGATCAGCTCGAGCCCGTTATGAAAGCCTTCCGCACAGAGCGAGGGTTCTCCCAGCGCGAGCTTGCCGCAAGAATGGGCGTGACGCAGCAGGCGCTGTCGTTACTGGAGGCAGCACCGCATCGCGCCAGTTTCGAGCGCCTTCTGTTGGTGTGCGCCGCGCTGGGGGTGGAGGTGGTTCTGCGCGACAAGGAGCACACGACGCCGCCATCGGTTGACGGCTGGTAAGCCGTGGGGAACACCTCGGCATTAGCGGTGTGGATGAATGGGGTGCAGGTCGGAACCTGGTCCCGGATCCGCGACAAACACGAGTTGGTCTATCATTCCCAGTGGGCGCAATCGCCGCAGGGGCGGCCCGTCTCGTTGTCCCTTCCCTTCCTGCCCGGCAATGCCCCGCACAAGGGCGATGCGGTACGCTTCTTCTTCGAAAATCTTCTGCCGGACCGACCGGATGTGCGCATGCGGCTTCGGGAACGGTACCGGACTCAGACGGCCCAAGCCTTCGATCTCCTGGCCGAAATCGGGAGGGACTGTGTTGGAGCCGTCCAGCTGCTTCACCCCGACGAGACTCCTCCTTCGGTCAATACCATTACCGGGGAGGCGCTCTCAGACAACGCGATCGCCCGACAACTCGAGATTGCAAGCGGACTCAGTGTCCCGGGTTTTGGTCCCGATGACTTCCGGATATCGTTGGCCGGCGCGCAGGAGAAGACGGCATTTCTCAAGCACCACGGCATCTGGCAGCGACCAATCGGCCCTACACCCAGCACCCACATCTTCAAGCTGCCCATGGGGCAAATCGGCGGTATGCACAGGATCGGTTCCTACTCCGTTGAGAACGAGTGGTTGTGCTCCAGGATCATGGCGGCGTATGGCGTGCCTGTTGCCGTAACGAACATGGGACAGTTTGAGCACCATCGCGTTCTTGTTGTAGAACGATTTGATCGGCAGCTCTCGGCGGATGGGAGTTGGTGGATCAGGCTTCCGGTGGAGGACTTCTGTCAGATCAAGGGCATCGCTCCGGAGAAAAAGTATGAAGCGGACGGGGGCCCCGGAATTGACGGCGTGATGAGCATCCTGGCCGGAAGTACCGTGTCGGAGGCTGACCGCCGGGGCTTTCTCAAGACCCAGATCCTTTTCTGGCTCCTGGCCGCCTGCGACGGGCATGCCAAGAACTTCAGCGTGTTTCTCGGCCCGCAGGGGAACTATCGTCTTGCACCGCTGTACGACGTTCTCTCGGCGCACCCGTGGTTGGGACCCAATGACTCCCAGATCACTGTTCAGAAACTCAAGATGGCCATGGCGGTGCGGGGCAAGAACGCCCACTACCAATGGGACTCCATCTACCGTCGGCACTGGATGGAACTGGCAGCAAAGCACGGTCTTTCAAGACACATTGAGACGCTCCTCTCAGAGGTTGCCGACGGCGTCCCGGAGGTTGCGGCCGCAGTTAGTCGCGAGATCCCCCAAGACTTTCCGGAGCAGGTCGCCGAGTCGATCTTCGCGGGGATGAGTCGCGCCGCGGCGCGCCTTACCGCCGGGTGAAACGCCCCTATGCGGCCGCGGGCTTCATTCGCGTCAGCTTCCGGGTGGCGAACGCCGCCACCAGAACAAACAGCGCCGCCGGGGCGTAGATGAGGGCCGGACCAAAAGCGTCGTTGATCATGCCGTTGACCGCCGCGCCGGTGGCGCCGCCGACAAACATGCCAAACGAGGCAAGCGACATCGCGGTTCCGCGCAGCTGGGGGACCTTGCTTTGCGCGCCCATGATCAGGGTGGACTGCAGGGCCACAAAGGCCATGCCAAACCCAAAGAAGCCCAGCACCATGAGCACCGGCTCGCGGGCGAACACCAGGGCGATCAGGCTCAGGGAGCCCACCACTCCCGCGACCGGCAGGAAGGCTGCCCCGAGTCGCGGGCGCAGGTGGGGAATCACCCGGCTCGCCGCCACGGATCCCAGGCCAAACGCCGTGACAACCAGGCCAACCAGAATGAGCGGCAGTCCGGTGATGCTCTGCACGTAGTGCCCGGCGTAGGAGAAGCTTCCAAACACCGCAAAGCCCACGAAGAAGATGGTTCCCACCATGGCAGCCAGTCCCGGTGTCTTCAGCGCGGTAGCGTATGACCCGAGTACTGAGCCCCGGTGTGCCGACCGGGAACCAGACGGCACGATCCTCAGCACCACAATCGCCAGGACCAGCTCGGCGACACCGTAGAGGATGTACACGCCGCGCCACGATCCGTAGTGCGCAATGATCCCGCCAATGGCCGTTGCCGAAGCGCCGCCCAGGAACATCATTCCCATTACCCGTGCGATGGCCCCTTGCCGTTTCTCATCGGAAAAACTCTCGCCAATGAGCGCCATGGTGACCGGGAAGATCCCGGCGGCAAAGATCCCGTTGAAGCCGCGAAAGATCAGCAGCGACGGAAAGTTGAACGCAAACCCGCCTAGGATGCTGAAGATGGCGGTGCCAAACGCCGCGGTCTTGATGATCCGCCCGCGACCAAACCGGTCACCGAGCGGACCAAACAGCAGGGTGAACACCCCAACGGTCATAATGTACGAGGTGACCGAGAGCGCCGCCCGCGATATCTCGAGGTTC
>SLTF01000041.1 GCA_007130025.1 Spirochaetales bacterium
CTCGTTCACGACAAAAGTTCACTATTTCATACATGGTCAGAAAGTATCCGCAGTAATCGAGCTCTTCGATCAGGGCGAGTTCCTTCTCCAGCTGTCGTGAGACCTCGGCGGGAACCTCGCCCCGGTAGCGCTCCCGGGCTCGCTCCAGCGTTACGCGGCGCAGCCAGCCCCCGGTGGTATACCCTTCGGGCACGCGCTCGGTTGGATAGCGATAGACCAGCTCGTCGAGACTGAAGCGACATTCCCGGGCAATCTGGAGGCTCTGCTCGAGCGCCTCGGGGATGTCCCGGTAGAGCCGTGCGATCTCTTCGCCGCAGCGCAGGGCGTACTCGGCGTTGGGGGGAACGCGGGTGCCAATCTGGTGGATGGTGGTTCCCAGATTGATGCAGCGCAGGATTTCGTAGAGCGGACGGTTCTCCCTTGCAGGATAGAGTACCTGCGGCGCCGCAACGCAGGGAATCTGGTGTTCCAAAGCGTGTGCACGAATGAGCCGTTCGCGGTCGCGTTCTTCGGGAAGGCGGTGGCGGGCGATGGCCGCGAAGAGATACTCGCCAAAGGTCTCCCGGAGCAGGCCGACGGTATGCGACGGCGCGTCGGCGAAGTCGGTCGTCCAGATGGCGGTGAGCCCTTCGGCATGCTCTGCGATGTCCTCGGCGGTGGCCTCCCATTGCCCCTTGGCCGAGCGGAGGCGAATGGTGGTGATGAGCCGGCAGAGCCGACCGTAGCCTTCGCGGGTTCGGGCCAGGAGCGCCAGGGAGGCGCCGGCGGTGGTCTCGATCTCGGCTCCCACGATGAGCCGGATTGCGGGGCGTTTCGGGGCTTCCCCGGGGTGCGGTACGGCGGGCGGACGCAGGGAACGGGCAGCCGTATGTGCGCGGACCACGCCGGAGAGGCTTGCACGGTCGGTGAGGGCGACGGCCGGCAGGCCGTATTCGGCTGCCCGGGAGACAAGGTCCTCGGGACTCCCGGCAGCATTGAGAAACGAGAAGTGGCTTCTGCACCAGAGCGGGACGTAGCACACGGCTTACTCCACGCCTCCCTGGATGAACCACCGATTGGTGCCGCAGTCGTGATAGATCCAGAGGATCTGGCGCCCCCGCCACGCGTAGTAGTAGTGACGTTCGGCCTCCTGCTCCCACCATTTCCCCGAGACCACGAAGGGGCCGGCTGCCGGACGCAGACCACGACGGGATGCGAGTTCAACCGGTTGATCCAGAATACGGCGAACGAGCTGGATCTCAGCCGGGCGGATGCGGGCCGGTAGCGGCAACTGGTCGAGCGGCATGAGGACGAAGCGCCGATCGGGTCGGTGTTCGGACTGCAGCACCATTCGGCAAACCACGTCATTTCCGAAGCGTGCCCGAAGCAGTGCGAAGACGCGCGCGGCCGCCGCCCGATCGCGCCTGGGTGCCGTCGAAAAGAGCTCACTCTGCGGCTGCTTCACCGTCGCTGCCTCTGCGTGCAGGGTGATACGCTGCACGGAAGCCGGAGTGTGCAGCGATTCGAAGCGCAACCGCAGGAGCCGGAGCCAGACTGCCGCGTCGCGGCTCGGGGTGGCGGGCTGCAGCGCCTCCCGAAGGCAGGAGCCGTTTTCGCAGTCGAGTTCGAGCTCGATGCGGCGCATGTGCTGCGCGGCGGAAACCGTCTGCGAGAGCAGGTCGAGCAACAGCCCCTCGATTGCGGAGAGAAGCGTGGTGGTGGAGGAGAGGGGTGAGTCGGGGACCATCTGCGCGCGCAGCACCGCCGGCGCGTCGGCGCCCTGAACCGGCAGCACCTCCGGTTCGGTTGCCAGGCGATAGACCGCATCGGTCTGCATGCCGAAGCGGCTGCGGATGCCCTCGCGCGGCAGGGCGCAGAACTCGCCCACCGTGGTAGTGCCGAGCTGCTGCAGTCGCTGCTCGACCTCGGGTGGGAGCGGCAGAAGCGATATCGGTGCCCCACGAACCCAGCGTCGCTCGTCGGCGGAGCTCTGAAAGCCGCGAACCGCCCGCTTGGCGCCCGCGTAGCTTCCGAAGCGGCTGTATCCGACACAGATCCGCGAAAAATAGCCCTGTCCCCGGACCGCCGCCCGAACCGCCAGGGCCCACTCGGAGACGCTGCCGTAGAGTGCATCGAGGCCGTGCGCGTCCAGCCAGAGTGCCCCTGGATCGAAGGCACACTCTTCCACGTGGGGGGTAAAGCGCTGCAGCAGCGAGACGAGGGAGTCAATAGCGTTCTGGATCTCAGTGTCTCCAACGACGCTTCCGTGCAGCTCGGGACAGATCGAGAGAGCTGCAGCGTAGCGCAGACCGCGCTGCACTCCAGCCTGCTCGGCCACCCGGTTTATGAAGAGCACCGTTCCCAGCGGCGCGTCTTCGCTCACCACGGCGACGGGGCGCTCTTTCCACTCCGGGTTGCGGTTCAGCACGATCTGAAGCGGCAGACGGACGACATCAAGACAGGCCGGGTGGACCATGTCCGACCTCCGCCCAGCTCCACGAATGGCCCCGTTTCTTGTCCTTTTCGGCCGTGATCTCCAGGAAGAACTTGCCCTCGTCATCACTCCGGCTGCGTGCCAATGCGCGCAACGACACCAGGGAACCGAGCGCGGAGTAGTCGCCGCCGGAAGCGCAGAGAAACAGCACCAGTACGGCGTTGCTGCGAGCCAGACCGGCAAGACGCCCCAGAATGCCGTCGGGGATGGAAGGGGTGACGGTGGTGAAATCAACGACAACAAGCCCGAAGGCGCCGCAGCGCACCAGCTGATCGGTGGCCACGGCGGCGCTTTGCCCGTCGGTCAGGCGGATCACAACCACCCCGTCGAGGTCGATTCCGTTTGCCGCCGCGTCCGGCGGGAAAAAGAGTGGAGAACCTGCTGAGATCCACGCTGCGGGTTCCCCCCGCGACTGCGACTGCGCGATCAGACGGACCGCGGCGGTCAACACGGCCGAAGCGTGAGCGTCGCTTGCGCCCGGCGCAGCCCCAACGGGTCGTACCTCGCAGATACGACCGCACAGCTCGTCAAAACTCCAGCTTGGCCGGTCGGATGCCGGTGAATGATCGGAGGTGAGGGCGGTGGCGCGTCGAACTCCGCGAGGTGGCATGAAGCAACTCCTCGACAGGAATACTATACAACTGTATAGTTGTCAAGGGTGTTCCAAGGCCTGTGCTTCTATATCGTCCGAACTTCACCGTCGCACAGCACAAAAAACGTCCGCGCGTCCTTTTCCAGAATTTCGTATCCGTCCTGATGACTGCCGAAGGAGGGCATGAGCAGCAGGTTGTTCTCCATCACAAAGCAGGGCAGGGCGGGCGCTTCCGGGGTGGCGGGAAGCCGGACGCAGGGGTGGAGGTGGCCGCAGATCTCCGGTTCGCCGCTTCGAACCCCGGGTTTATGACGGAAGCGCACCGAGCCCACGGTTATCACATCGCCGGCGGGCTCCACGTCCCATCGATTCAGCACCGGTGCCGAGAGATGATCGTAGTTTCCGCGGACCAGCAATACCTCGGCAGTCACGGTCTTTCGCCACTCAGCCACCAGCCGGATCAGGTCGGGGGTAACCGCCGAGGCGCCGTGCACCAGATCGCCCAGTATGAGTAATCGCTCAGCGGCACAATCGCGGACCAGCCGCGAGAGCCTTCGGAGAATGACCGCATCGGGCGACCGCTCTACCGCGTCCGCGGTCGCCGGCATATCCAGACGACCAAGGTGAAGGTCGGCCACAATAAGAAGGTGCTGTTCGGGCCAGTACAGGGCACCGGACGGATCGAGCTGAAATGAAGAGCCGGCAAACGAGATGGAACGCTGGTTCGAGGTCATGATTTCGGTAGTATCTCGCAAATCCCGGCGTGAGAAAAGTCCCACCCTCGACGGTCCTACCCCTCTCGACAGTCCGAAACACCGCAGGTATTCTGGGACGATTGGAGAACCCATGGCGCTGCCGTCGATTGTTGCCGCTGAACCTCGGCCTATTCTCGTCCTCGCGCCCATGGCGACGCTCGGTCATGCCGGGTTTCGGACGCTGGTGCACGAGTTTGGGGGCTGCGATCTTCTGTTCAGTGAAATGATCAGCGCAGAGGCGTTTCTTGGGGGGACATCGTTTGAGTCGTGGTACGTCGAATCCGCGCCCGATCCCGCTCGGCTTATCTTCCAGCTCATCGGCAAGCAGGCCGATCGGATCGTTGAGGCGGCTCGGCGAATCAGTCGGCTTGACTGCGCGGGGATCGACATCAACTTTGGATGCAGCGCGCCGCACATCCGGAAGGCGGGCGGCGGCATCGCGTGGACGGCCGACCCGGATCGGGCCGCGGACCTGATCGGACGGCTGCGCGAAGCGGTTCCCGCCGAACGTACGGTCTCGGTAAAGCTGCGCCTGGGCGAGGGGGATGAACCCGACGAGACCCTCTCGCTCGCTCACCGGCTGGCTTCCGCGGGGGCGGACTTTCTCACCATTCACCCGCGGCGCATGAAGGAAGGGTACGCCAGGCCGGCTCGATGGTCGATGATCGAGCGGTTCGCGCGCGAACTCCCGATTCCGGTGCTGGGTAACGGTGATGTACGCACGATCGCGGACTACCACGCCGCGGTACCGACCGGGGTAGCCGGGGTGATGATCGGCCGCAGTGCCGTGTCCCGGCCGTGGATCTTCCGGGATATTCGCGCCGGCTCTCACGAGGAGGTGGATCGCGCCGCGGTGGCGGAGCGATTCCATCAGCTGCTGGAGCGGTACCAGCCGCCGGAGTTCCACCATACCCGCGCCCGGCGCTTTCACGGATACTTTCTGGCCGATATTCCGTTTGGCGCGCGCCCGGCAGCCCAGGTGCACGCGATGGAGGGATATTCCCAGATTGTTGCCCACGTACGACGTGTCCTGAGCGGTGCGAACGGATGCGCGCCATCATCACAACCGGAAATCCAGAATGGAGGCACCGATGAGCAGTGATTTGCCCCAGAGAACCTCGGCAGGCGTGGACAGAGCGGGTTCTCCCCCGTCCATCGAACCGGACTCGCCGTCCCTCACCATCCGAAACGCCACCCTCCGCCATGGCGAGGGCCTTCATCAGATCCGCATCGACTCCGGCCGCGTCACCGGCATCGTGCCCGAAGGCGATACCCAACTGGACGGAGAGACCGAGATCGACGCCGAGTGCGGGTTGGTAACTGAAGCGTTTGTGAACGGCCATCTGCACCTCTGCAAGGTCTACACCCTCGATCAGCTCGGCGACGCCGCGCTGAAGGATTATCATGCAGCCGGGATGGGCGGGGCGATGAGCGCGATCGAGGCCGCCGCTGCCATCAAGAAAGACTACCGAGCCGAGCGGGTCGCGGAGAACGCGGCGCGCGCCGTCGAGCGGGCAATTGTCTACGGCACCGGTTACATCCGCGCCTTTGCCGATACCGATACCAGCGCGCGACTGGAGGGCGTGAAGGGTGTGATGGCCGTGCGCGATCGGTATCGTGACTCGATCCGGATCGACGTGGTGGCCTTTCCTCAGGACGGCCTGATCCGCGATCCAGGCGCCGAACAACTGGTGCGGGAAGCGCTCAAGCTCGGTGCCGATGTGGTGGGCGGCATCCCGTGGATTGAGTTCACCGACGCGGACGCCCACGCTCACGTGGAGCGGATGTGTGAGCTGGCTCGTGAGTACGACCGCGATATCTCCATGCTGGTGGACGACGCCGGCGACGCGGGGCTTCGTACGCTGGAGCTGCTTGCCACGAAAGTGGCTGAGATTGGCTGGCAGGGCAGGGTGACCGCCCAGCACGCGCGAGCGATGCAACTCTACGCCGAGCCCTATTTCCGAAAATTGTGCGCACTGCTTCAGCGCGCCGGCATCGGCGTTGTCAGCGACCCGCACACCGGACCCCTGCACGCGCGGGTTCGCGACCTTCTGGCGGCTGGTATCCCCGTCGCCCTGGGGCAGGATGACGTCTTCGACGCCTACTATCCCTTCGGCCGCAATAACATGCTCGAGGTGGCCTTCCTGGCCGCGCATCTGCTGTGGATGACCTCACCGCAAGAGATCGAGACGCTCTACGACATGATCACGGTGCATGCGGCTCGGGTGGTGGGCCTCGATGAGTACGGTCTTCGGCCCGGAGGGCGCGCGGACCTGGTGATTCACCCGGTTTCGCGGGTTGATCATGCTCTGGCCGAACACGCTCCACCGCGCGTGGTGCTGCACGGGGGCCGTGTGGTCGCCCGCGACGGCAGCCTCGTGTTAGCGGAAGCGCAACGGTAGCGGTGCATCAAAAACGCTGATGTATTGAGATCGCTATTGAGACGATTCCTGCCGGCGGGCCCGATGGATCGAGCCCTTCGACCGCATAATCACCGCATCGGTGAGCCGCGGAAAATGGCGCTGCATGAACACCAGGTATCTGCCGCTCGCCGTAAGGTAGGTCTTGCGTGTACGACGCTCCACCATCCGATAGACCGCCTCGGCAGCCTGCCGTTGCGTGGTCGACGCCTTGCGCGTGATGCGCATCGGTGCGCCGTCGGGGCCCATGATGGTCTTGTCGGGGTCGTTTTCCGTGAACGCGAGAAACAGCACGCCCGTGTGAACACCGTCAGCGTGGAGCTCGGCATGGAGCGATTCGGCCAGGCCGGTGAGCGCCATTTTGGCCGCCGAGTAGATGGAAACTCCGGCGAACCCGCGCACGCCGGCAAGGCTTGAGACAAATACCACGCTACCGCGAGACTCATGCAGGGCCGGCAGGGCGAAACGCGTCGGGTAGGCGGCCCCAAGGATGTTCACCCGCGTCACCGAATCGATCACCGACGGATCCAGCTCCAGAAAGGGGCCGCGCATCGAGATTCCCGCATTGTTGACCAGAACATCCAGTTGACCGTAGTGGGCGAGCACGGCCGCAATCATGGCTCGGCACTGCTCGGGGTCGGTCACGTCGGCGGGGTACGACCAAACACGGTTGCCAAAGCGGTGCATTCGCCCGACGGTTTCGGCAAGCCGGGCGGGATCTCGACCGTTGAGCACAATGTTGGCACCACGTTCAGCGAACAGCACGGCGGTTTCGCGACCGATGCCCCGGCTTGAACCGGTGATCAGTACCACCTTTCCCTTTGGATCAAAGGCCATCGTTCTTCTCCTTGTGTCGGGAAAGCGCGCGAAACAGCGGGTTGTGATTCACCGTCGCGGGTCGTAGTCCGAGGCTTCTGCCAGCTCTTCAAACAGCTTCTGTTCACGATCGCTCAGGGTTTCGGGGACGCGAATGGTGATCACCAGATAGAGGTCTCCGCGGGCACCCCCGTCGGCACGCAGCCCCTTTCCCTTGAGCCGGAGACGCTTGCCCGTCTGGCTTCCGGCCGGTACGGTGACCGTTGCACTCCCGTCGGGCAGACGGGCCGCAACCCTTGAACCAAGCGCCGCTTCCCACGGAGTGACAAACAGATCTGCTTCCAGATCAGCACCATTGATGCGAAAGCGCGGGTGTGGGTTGATGCGGATCCGCAGATAAAGATCGGCGGTGGTCCCGTTACCGCGGAGTCCCCCTTCACCGGCCAGCCGGAGTCGCTTGCCGTCCGCAATTCCGGGGGGAATGGTCACCTCGTAGTTTTTCTGTCGCCGTTGGAGTGTTCCACCGGGGCCTGGTTCGTCGATGGTCAGGGCGAGCGTGCGGCGGCCTCCCTGGTACGCTTCCTCCAGCGACATCGCTACCTCGGCTTCCGGGTCCGGCTCGGGGGCTGATCGCGTTCCCCGCGGAGAGCCCCCCGGCCCGCTCCGATCGGCGCCACCGCGGGGGTGAACACCGTCACGCCGCGCACCCGCCGCGGAGCCTCCACCCATGCCAAAACCGCCTCCACCGCCGAACAGCGTCTCAAAGAAATCGCTGAATCCGCCGGAAAAGAAATCAAACGATTCGTTGCCGTCGAAGCCCTTAAATTGAAACGACGGACCCCCACTGCGGCGGCCGGTAGAGAATCCCTCCCAGCCGGGAGGGGGGCGGAATTCATCACCTGCCTGCCAGTTGGCCCCGAGGGTGTCATAGCGTTTTCGCTTCTCGGGGTCTTTCAGGACCTCGTACGCCTCGGTGATCTCCTTGAACTTTTTCTCCGCATCGGGGCTCTTGTTGACATCGGGATGCCACGTGCGGGCGAGCTTGCGATAGGCAGCCTGGACCTGTTCGGGTGAGGCGCCGCGCTCGATGCCGAGAGTCTTGTAGTAATCGTGAAATTTCACCGCCATCTGCTTCTATCTTGCCTCATAGGTTGCTCATGATACCGGTGTTGCGCGATGACCGCGCGGGTGCGGCCTCGGTTGGGCCACACCCACGACCTTATCACCAATGCAATTGAATCACAGAGCGTCCATTCCGGCTACCACCCGAACGCCCTGGCGTGTCACGCGGAAGAGGATCTCCCCGTGCGCCCGCGCGAGGACCCGGTAGAACTCGCGGGCGGTACGCACGTGGCTGTCTCCTACCTGGGAGATGACGTCTCCCGGCCGCAATCCGGCGATTGCCGCCGGTGACTCGGGAACAACGTTCAGGACGAGCAGTCCTTCGACGTCGTCACCAATGTTTCGTGCCTGGCGCAAACTGTCGTTCAGCGGAACGATGGTCATTCCCGGCCAGACCTGGCTGCCGTCGGCCACCTGATCTTCGGTCCCGCGCCGATCGAGGGTCACGTTGACGGTGCGCTCCTGTCCGTCGCGGATCAACCGAAACGTCGTCTGACGCCCCGGCGGAAGGTTCCCCACCACGCGGGTCATCTGAGTCGCGTCGGTAATCCGGGTATTGTCAATCTGGGTCACAAAGTCACCGGGACGGATACCTCCTCGAGCGGCGGGTGATCCACGGTGCACGCTCATGACCAGCGCGCCCTGTCGTCCCGTAACGCCCAGATCCTCATCCAGGCCCGGCATCGCCTGCGGGCTTACGTCTCCAATCGACACCCCCAGCCAGCCGTACACAACCTGACCGATCTCGATGAAATCGGAAATCGCGCGTCGCGCGGTGTTGATGGGAATGGCGAAACCCAGTCCCACGCTTCCGCCTGAACGGGAGGCAATCCAGGTGTTGATTCCCACGATGTTTCCGTCCATGTCGGCGAGGGCGCCACCGGAGTTCCCGGGGTTGATCGACGCGTCGGTCTGGATGAAATCGGTGAATCCGGCGATGGGAGAACCGGGTTGTGGTCGCCGGCCGAGCGCGCTGACAATACCCGCGGTGACGGTGGATTCAAACCCGAAGGGGTTTCCTACCGCCAACACCCAGTCGCCCACGTACAGGTCGTCGGAATTACCAAGCCGGGCGATCGGTACCTCATCGGGGGTTTCGAACTTCACGAGCGCCAGGTCGGTTCGGGGATCGCGGCCAACGGTTTCGGCGGCAAATTCGCGTCCGTCGAACAGCCGCAAGCTGATTTCTCCCGCCTGGCCTACGACGTGGTTATTGGTAATCACGAAGACGGTGTTTCCTTCGCGCTGAACAATCACACCGGAGCCAAGGCCGGGGCGGCGGAACTCCCGCTCTTCGGGCTGCTGTTGCTGCTGCGGTGATCGGGGTCCAAAGAAAAAGTCAAAGGGTGACTGAAACCGTGGAACCTGCTGACGGACAACTTCTACCGTGTTGATTTCTACCACAACCGGGAGTACATCCTGGGCCACGCCTCGAAACGACATGGGCGCTGCGCCGGGAGCTGTGGGCAGCGCACGCGGGGACTGCTGTGCCGCGGGGGGCCGATCCATGCTCTGGCTTCCGGATACCGTGTAGTGGTGCAGCGCTTGCTCGCCGGGGGATTGAGAAATGGGGCGATCGCTGAATCCGACGGATCTCCATCCCGCCGCAAAACCAACGCCCAACAGGAGCAGAGCGGCAATTCCCATTGTGAGTGCTCGCTTGTTCCAAACCATATGAAATTCCTCCATCTCTCCTTCCGCGTGAAATCCATTCTCTTGTGTTGTGTACCCCAAATATACTGCGGACTTTTCCAATCGACTGCCGTTTTTTCCTTGATTCTCTCTGTTGAACATCATGGCGGATCGGCTATACTGGCGCCGATGCAGTCCAACGTTGCGGCGCCACCTGCGGTGGCCTCGCTGACACGAAAGTGTGTGGCGATCGGTTCCGGTAAGGGTGGGGTGGGGAAGTCCACTACCGCGGTTAATCTGGCGCTCCTCTGCGCGCGTGCCGGCGTACGGGTTGCCCTGGTCGACCTCGATCCGCTCTCCAACGCGGCGGTCATCCTGGATCTGCCTGAGTCGGAAATGGCCCACGTTCCCGCGGAGGTGGATGGCTCGGATATCCCGATCTCAGCGTATACCGTGTCGCTGTTTCCCAACGTCGACCTGCTTTTCCCTCGACAGAAGCTGTCGCGAGGTGAAAGCAACCGGGTTCGTGACGCGCTCTTTGATCGCTACGGCGAATCGCTGGATCGTGCCTACGATCTGCTGATCTTCGACATGCCGGCCGGCATCGGCCATTCGGAACACCTCAGTTTTCTGCCGTACGTGCAGACGCTTCTCGTAGTGGTTCAACCGGAACCCACGTCGCAGGTCTCCGCCGGCGGGTATCTCAAGGCGGCGCTCGAGATTGCGCCGGACATCACGGTTCTGCTCTGGCACAACCGCTTTGCACCCGAGGCGTACGACGGCCTTCCCGCGGCCCAGGTCGTGGCCCAGTACAACCGTTTCGTGCCGGATGACCTTCGGATTTCCGGTGAACAGCAGCAGAAGATCGCCGATTTTGCCTATCTTCCCGAGGATTCGGCACTCAACCTGCTGCAGCATCGCTATTCGCCGGTAACCACCCTTGCGTACCGGATGCGCGGACTGCTGGAGATGATGCAGGACGTGCTTCTGCCGCCCATTCCCGACGAAATCTCCGCTTCGGCGGTCAGTCGCATGCGAATGCGGCGGATTCTCCTTCGGACGAGAGGCCTCAAACACAGTTCCGCATCGGTATCTCACACCGCCGAAGAGCTGGTTGCGGCCCGCATCGATCGAGACCTCATTGGGGAGGACGCCGAAGGGCTCAAGCGGTTTCGCGTCGCCGTCTATCGGTACGTTGCCACCGTTGCCGCCGACCCACTGCGCAGGGCGATGCTTCGCGCAATCGACGAAGCAAACACCTTCCTGGAAACGTCGGCGGCAGCCGATGGGGTTGGTCCCGGAGACCGATCCGGTGACCACTCCCGGCGTCTGGAAGCGCGGATTGGGACGGTTCTGGAGACCCTCGGAAAGCAGATGAAGCGGCGCCCGATTCCGGTTGAGATTCGCCATGGAGCGGGGGTACTGGTGTTTTCGGTATCAATGCTCAAACTGCTGCGATCGCAGAGCGTGGACCGGCTCTTTCGTGGGGTGGTGCCGCGGCGCAGCGACGACGGTACCACGCAACGGCGTGACCGGCGTACGCAGATCCGAAGGCTCGTTGAGCGCGACCCCGAATACCACGGCCGCTTCCTGCATCTTGTTCGTACGGTCTACCCGGTGGTCACGCGACAGATTGGGGTCTACGCGCGGGCCACAGGGGTTGAGTCGCTGCTCTTGCGCGCAGCGGACGGCTCTGTTCATCGTTCCGCCTACCTCAAGCTCCTGACCAACTTTGCTCATGAAGCGGTGCACAGCGGACTCGGCGTGGTCATCGGGATGCCCAACACTCCCGCGTACAACAGCGCCCACCAGGCGGCGCGCCGGCTGATGCAACGGATTCGGTCTGCGTGAGGCGATAGTGGTGCATCAATCGCAGAGACCGGCTATAATGACGGCCGTGCAGATGCTGCCGAGTTGGAGGGGAACCGGCCGTGCGGAGTGAGCTCGAATCTCAGTTGGGGCGCATCGCCAACTGGCTTCACGTGTCGTTCAAGAAGAACATCCTCACCACCTTTACCCAAGTGCTCGACGAAGACGAAGAAGTCGACGACGTGCTCGAAGGCTTTTATCGCGGCGGCTCGGTGGTTTCGTCGGGGTCGGGAGCACCCGGCATTCTCTGCATCACCAACCGGCGGATCCTCTTTCTGCTCAACGGGAAGTCCACCACCCCGGCGGAGACCATTTCCTTCGACGACCTGCTTCAGGTAGACGCCCGGCGATCCGACAGCTCGGTGAAGATCACCCTGCAGCACTCTGCGGGTACCGGAGTACTCACTTCTACCAAGCGCAGTACCCTGACGCGCACCTTTCTCGACCACCTGAAGTCTCGCGTTGGAGACGAAATTGTTGTCGAGGACGAGGGCATCGCCAACGAGTCCACCGATCGGCAGCTTTCGAGCGAAGAGAAGCTCGCCAACCTGAATTTCCTGCATAACGAGGCGCGCAAGATCATCCGGGCGGTGAATCAGTACAAGCAGTTCAACAACGAGCCGGCGTTCCTGCAGCAGATGATCGATGACCTGATGTACGTCACCTTCTGTTGTGTGGGAAAGGCAGAGCATCCACCCGAAGAGACCAAGCTGTTTATATCGATGGTCTTCATGTACCTGCGCCAGCGGCTGATCCCTGATCGCGAACTGGTGCTCGACGTGTTTCGTTACGACTCGCTTCCGTTGCACCATCGGCGCCAGATCCTGACTCACTGGCATATTTTCCACAATGAGATCCAGAAGGTTCGCGGAGCGACCGTCTCCTCGCTGAAATCGCTGCAGTACCTGCACCTCTACGACCGACGGCAGGACAGTTCGCACTTTGACAAGATGGCGGCCTCCTTCTTTGCCTACGCCCAATGCGTGATCAAAGCCGACGGAACGACCAAGGGTGACGCGCCGCAGAAGCTTGCCGCCATCCGCACGCTCATCTACGGAGACCAGGAACAGGTGTCCGCTTCGGAAGAGAAGAAGGTTGCCCGAAAAACCGTACGCATCGCCGAACAGCAGCAGGAGGAAACGCTCGACGAGGTCATGGAAAAGATCAACACCCTGATTGGAATGACGAAGGTGAAGGCGCAGATTAACACCTTCATCAACGTGATCAAGGTACACAACGAACGCGAACGGCGCGGCCTGCCGGTGACGCCGTTTTCCAAGCACGCGGTTTTCTACGGACCGCCGGGAACCGGAAAGACCACCATCGCGCGCTACCTCGGTCGGGTGTACAAATGCCTTGGGCTGCTGGATAAGGGTCACATGGTCGAGACCGACCGCGCGGGCCTGGTTGCCGGGTACGTCGGGCAGACCGCCATTCAGGTGGACGAGGTAGTGAACGAGGCGCTCGACGGGGTGCTCTTCATCGATGAGGCCTACACCCTTTCACCCCGCGGCGCGGGCAAGGACTTCGGCCAGGAGGCAATCGATACCCTCCTGAAACGAATGGAGGACCACCGAGACCGTCTGGTGGTCATTGTGGCGGGATATCCCGACGAGATGAACGATTTCATCGCATCAAATCCCGGATTGCAGAGCCGCTTCAGTCGCTATTTTTATTTTGACCATTACACACCGGAAGAGCTGATCCGGATCTTCGATATCTTCGCGTCGAACGCGTCGTTCAACCTCACCGCGCCGGCGCGTCGAGAGTTGTTGAATGTCTTGACCACCTTCTACAAGAAGCGCGACAAGGCGTTCGGGAACGGCCGCTTTGTGCGGAATATTTTTGAAAAGACGGTGGAAAAGCAGGCCAACCGCATCTCAGCGGTATCTCCGCTGACCGATCAGATCCTCTGCGCGATCACCAAACACGACATCCCCACCCGCGAAGACTTCCAACACTGACGCATCGCCCGCGGGCACCAGTTGCGGCGATAGTCACCGCTGGAGGATGGCGCCGATCACCGTGTCCATTGCCGTGAGCGCATCGGTGAGGCGGCGGCGGTCCGTTGCCGAAAGCCCCTTTGGGGGAGCAACCGTTCGCAGCTCCGAGAGAGCGGCGGAAACCGAGTCCACGGCGTTTCCCACGTGAAGATCGTCGTTCATCGCGGTTTCAAAGAGCAGCGGCAGTTCGCCGAGCAGCCGATCCACTCGCTGTGCGTCCGGGCGATTTCCGGCTTCACCGCTCAAGAGGGCATCGACAAGAGCGCGCAGGTCGCGGATCCGCGCCACGCGATCATCGATGAGTTCGTCGGTGACGTTGAGTTTGTCGCGGTAGTGGCCGTAAATGAGCAGAAACCGCACCTCGCGGGGTGTGATACGCCGCTCGGCCATCTGTTCGAGGTGGAGCACGTTGCCCTTGGACTTGGACATCTTCACCCCGTCAACAATGACATGTTCGCCGTGAAGCCAGTAGTGACAGAATTCGCGCCCGGTGATTCCCTCGATGACGGCACGGTTGTAGTCGTGGTGGCGGTAGATGTTGTCGATGCCGCCGCAGTGAATATCGATCTCGTAACCGAGCTGTTGCACGCACATTGCCGGATCTTGCACGTTCCATGATGGGCGCCCCGGTCCGATGGTGCTCTCCCACGCGACGGCGTCCCCATCGCGCTTTCCGTGCCAGAGGATGAAGTCGCCGCGGTTCCACCGGTTCCCCTCGTAGGTGTCCTGGGCAAACCGTCGGTGGTCGGTTGGCCAGTCGTTCATGTCCAGGCCGAAGATTTCCCCAAAGCGGGGGTATTTCAGAGGATCGTAGAAGACGTCGCCATTGTGTCGGTACGCGATGCCGTTTTCGAGAAGCTGTTCAATGAGGTGGACCGCAACGTCCACGCTGGTGGACGCACGTGCGATGGTCTCAGGGAGGGTGATGCCCAGGGCGTCGCACTCCCCGCGAAACCGCTCGAGGTTGCGGTCGGTGAGCTCACCGACCCGGAGCCCGAGTTCTGCCGCCTCTTCGAGTGCCTTGTCTTCAACGTCGGTTGCCACGATTACCCGTCGCACGGTGTACCCACGATAGGTGAGGTAGCGTTGCAGCACGTCTTCGTAGAGAAAGGTGCGATAGTTGCCGAGATGGGGGCGGCGGTAGACCGAGGGCCCGCAGGTGAAGAGGCGCACAACGCCGGGCTCGCGAGGGGTAAAGACCTCCCGTCGTCGGGTCAGGGTGTTGGTCAGAATGAGCGGGCAGGCGGGCTCGGTATGAATCACGATGCCTCCTTCTTCATCAATCGGGCGATTACGACGACGGCCGGCGCTGCCCCCCAGAGTATGGCTACGGTCCACAGCGTGGAACGCACGGTTGTCCGGGTCAATCGGGCCTGGCGTTGGCTCAGATCCGCGACAAGGGGCTCGGTGGACCTTCGAAACCGCACCATACCGGTATACCACGACGCACCGTTTCGATCCATGGTGGCCACCGGATGAAACACCAGAATTTCGGCGGGCGGTTGCCGGGGATCAAACTGATCCGGTTTCGTGCCCGCCCATGAGCGCGCAACCACCGCAAGTCGGTCGCTGCCGCGCTGATAGAGCACACGGAACACCTCGTCCGCTTCGGCAAGTTCCGCCTGTTCCGCGGCGGGCGTGCGGATGAGGAGGTCGAGGATCGACTGAGTGACCCTCTCAATCTGAGGAGTCAGATCGCTCATGGCCTCGTCGCCGGCGCGATTCATCTCGAGTACCAGCTCGGGGATTCGCGCCGACAGCTCATCCTGCACCCGGGTACGCCCCGGCTGATAGCGCAGGGCACCGGTGCTTGTGAGGAATCCGGGCTCGCTCGAGGCCCAGACGGTGTCGATTTCTCGACCCGGCGCACTGCCAAACCCACTGATGGTAACCCCCAGCGAACCCTCCACAATCGCAGCGCTGCGGGCGAGAGCGATCAGCTCCAAGGGGTAGCGCGCCGGCTGAACCAGATACTGTTCGGCAAGACGAGCCACGGTTCCCACATAGAGCAGGCTGCTTTCGCGGAACCGCAGATCGGCATCCGAAGCGATTTGGGCGGAGATGACCGCATGCTGAACCAGTGCGGTGCCGGCAACCGCGACGGTGGCTGCGCACACGGCGAAAAGCACCGTTCGGACAAATTGTCTGTGTTGAATCACGAATCGCTCTCTTGATGCAGGCCGACGGCTGTTGTGAACGAACGGCGGCCAAACCGGTTTTTGCTCCTCAGCATACCAACGGAACTCTTGGTGTGCAATCCGTCCCGTTTTGTAGTAGGGTATAGGGAAGTACGCTACGGATATCGGAGGGCGCATGCGCAAGGCGTTGTTGTACACAGTGATAATCGCCGGCTTGCTGGCGGCCGTTGCCGGCCCCGCAATCGGTCAGGAAGCAAACATGGTCGGTACGTGGACGGTCTATCGGGTCGACGAGCTGTCAAACTATACCATGAGAGACCACACCGAGGGGAACGTTGAGGTTCCCTCGGAAGGTGTCCTGGTCATCGAAGCAGACGGGACGGTTACGGCTCAGGGTGTGAACTTCTCCGCGTGGCGGATGGAGGCGGGCTTTTTTGTGTTGGAGAATCCCGCCGGCAACAATTTTTTCGCCGTTCGCCCGATCAGCCCCGAGGTGATCTTTCTGACGAGTCTCACGGTGACCGAACGAAACCGGGAGATCACCCACATCCGGATGAATCGAGGAAGCAACCTCCTGGTCGTACGCCAATAGAACCGTCGCTGTGAACCACGCAACCTTTCCCTTTTCGGCCGTTGTTGGCCAGCACGCAATGAAGTCCGCCCTCCTTGCGGTTTCGGTTGATCCCTCCATTGGCGGTGTTCTCATTCGCGGTGAGAAGGGCACCGCCAAATCGACCATCGTCCGCGCCTTTCGCGAACTGCTCCCGTCGCTCTCGGTGGTGCGAGGCTGCCCCTATCACTGTCCGCCGGACGCCCCCGCCGGCCTCTGCCCCGAGTGCAGCGGAGGCACTCAGCCCATCGCGACCGAAATCCCGGTGCCGCTGGTTGAGCTTCCACTGGGGGCAACCGAGGATCGCCTCGTGGGCACCCTCGACGTTGAGGCTGCGCTCTCGTCGGGAGTACGAAAATTCGATGCGGGTCTGCTGGCGGCGGCAAATCGTGGAATTCTCTACGTGGATGAGGTCAACCTGCTGGAAGATCATCTGGTCGACCTGCTCCTGGACTCCGCCGCATCGGGCGTCAACACGGTGGAACGGGAGGGCATCTCGCTTCGCCATCCCGCACGCTTCATCCTGCTGGGAACCATGAACCCCGAAGAGGGAGAGCTTCGTCCGCAGTTTCTTGACCGCTTTGGCCTCTGTGTCACGGTAACCGGCCTTCGTGAACCCACCAACCGCATGGAGGTGATTCGTCGTCGCGCCGCCTACGAGTCCGACCCGGAGGGTTTTGGTCTGAACTGGCGGGAGGAAGAAGCCCGAATTCGGTCGACCATTGTCAACGCACGAACACGCGTCAGCGGCATTCTCGTGCCCGAGGAAATGCTCCGGCTTGCGGTTGAGATCTCCTCGGGTGCGGGGGTGATCGGACATCGGGCCGATCTTGCCTTGGTGAAATGTGCCCGTGCCTTTGCGGCACTTCTGGAGCAGCCCTCGGTTACCGCAGACCACCTTTACGAGGCGGCTCGCTTCGTGCTCCCGCACCGGTTCGAGGGGCGCCTCCTGAGATCTCCCGAAGAAGCCGCCGCCGAGATCGAACAGCTGATCGATCGACTGCGCGGGGTTGATCTGCGCGAAGCCGATGAGACGACCATTCCGGGTGACCGGCGAGCGACCGACGACGATTTCTCCGAAGAGGCGCTTGAAGCGATGCAGATCCCCGGGGGAGCGGCCGCGGGGAGCATCCTGTTTCCGATTCTCAAAAAAAAAAGCTCTCCGACAATGACGATCCCGAGATCCGCCGCACCGTAGAACAGGCAATATCCGGAATCATTCTGCGTCTGCGCCGCCGGCGCGGAAGTGCTCGCCGTGCAACCGGACCACGCGGTCGCTACGTGTTTGCGCGCCCCAATTCGCACCCCACCGACATCGCCGTGGATGCTACGCTTCGGGCCGCGGCGATCGACGGTTCGTCTCGAATCACCGATCGGTACCACCTCCGCGGAAAGGTTCGCCGGCGCCGCGATCGCCACACGGTCATTTTTGTGCTGGACGCATCGGATTCGATGACCGAAGGGAATCAGCTGCAGGTGGCGCGAATCGCGATCTTTGCGCTTCTGGCATCCGCGGAGCGCCGCCGGGACCGGGTTGCCCTGGTAACGTTCTCGGATCAGCACGCGCGCGTCGCCCTTGAGCCGACCAGCGCCGTCATCCGTGCTCGGCGTGCCGTAGAATCCGTGGAGCTCGGCGGGGCTACACCGCTCGCCGCCGGGCTCTCCGCGGCGCTGAACCTGGTCGAAACCACCCGAAGCCGTGATCCCGGAGAGCCCGTCGAAGTGATGGTTTTCTCCGACGGTGAAGGAAACGTCTCTCCTCAATCCCGGCAGGAGCAGATCGAAACGGTTGCCGAACGCGCCTCGCGTCTTGGAATCCACCCACTTTTCGTAGACACCACGGGAACTCGCCGTGGCAGCGAAGAGATGCGGGTTCTCGCGGAGACCTTCGGCGGAGTCTACCGCCGCCTCCACGGAGCCGACCGCGACGAAATGGCGGAAATGCTCACCGAATTGCGGTCCATCCGGTCCCCATAGTCGAAGGAAAAGCACA
>SLTF01000019.1 GCA_007130025.1 Spirochaetales bacterium
CGCATCTCCACCCGTTGTCGGCTGAACCCTTCGGTGGATGCGTTGCTCAGGTTGTGCCCCGCGGTATTCAGGGCTATTTGATGAGCAAAAAGACTGCGTTTTCCCAGCTCAATACCGGAAAAGGTCGATTGCATGCCGTACTCCTACAGGTGGCGGTCGATGACGACTGCGTGACCGCTATGGACATCCGCGCTGCCGTCGCGACCGTAAATTGTCCCCCGTCTCTCCGGAAAACTCTCGTTCAGGAAGGCCCGCATGGTGGCGGTAGTCGAGGCCACGTACGCGTCGATCCCGCCGGTAAGGCTCTGAATCCGCATGACCGAAACCTTGAGCTTTCGAAACAGCGCCCGGAGCCGGGCCGACGACTCGTCATCAAGCCGGGCCACCACCTCCGCCATTCCGCTCTGTTCCGCAAGACCCATCCGATGCTGTAACTGCACAAACAGCTCTCCGCGAACCTGGTCCGCCTCCTGAATGCGCCGCGCAAGACCGTTCATCTCCTGAATGACCTGTTCGAGCATCTGCCAGTTGCGCCCCAACAGGTGATTCTGGAGTTCGCGCTCCCGCTCAGCCAGGAGCTCAAGCAGCTCAATCTGTGCGATCAGAGCTGATTCCAGTGCGCGCTCTCCATCGGTTACGGTATACATCTCACTCCCCTTTGTTGTGCGGTCACCTGGCACTTCTTTATTATCATCGGCCAAACCGAACCACGGGTTTACCGTGGATCGTGACTTCGTTTAGAATGCGAGTGCATGCGATTCGCCCCCGTTCGTTCGGTTCATTGCACTATTCTGCTCATCATGGCGTGCTCAGTTCCGGTATGGGCCGAGCTTCCCAGCGGTACTTTCTGGGACGACCAACCGCACGAGTACGTGATCAATCGCCTGCTATCGGAGATGACTCCCGAAGAGATCGTTTCTCAGGTTTTTCTGGTTGGGTGGCCAACCGCCCGGCCTACCCCCCAACTCATGGAGTGGATCGCGCGACGGAACATTGGCGGCGTAAAGGTATTTGGGTGGAACGCCGACGATCTCGGGCTCCTTGCCGAAAGCATCACCCAGCTGCAACGCGCCGCCACCGGCACTACCCACGCAATTCCGCTCTTCACCGCTACCGATCAGGAAGGGGGCTGGGTCCGCCACGTCCGCGGAAACAGCTCGATGACACCGGGGAATATGGCAATTGGCGCAACCGGCCTGCCGCAGGATGCACTTCGCACCGGGTACTACATTGGCGCGGAGCTTCGTGCCCTGGGTATCAACATGAACTTTGCGCCGACGGTTGACGTATTTGCCAACCTCGCAGATTACGTCATCGGCCCACGAGCCTTCTCATCAGACCCGATCGAGACCGCGATGCTCGGCTCAGCCTTCTTTCACGGAATGGAGAGCCACCGGGTCATCGCAACCGCCAAACATTTTCCCGGTCACGGCAACGCTGCCGAGGATTCCCACGGGGTCATGCCCATCATTCTCGATACCATGGAGCAGCTCTCAGAGCGAGACCTTGTTCCCTATCGCATCCTGATTCGCGAGGGCATCCCCGCAATTCTCAGCGGGCACCTGAGTTTCCCGGAGGTTTCCGGGGAGCTCACCCCTGCGTCGTTGTCCGCATTCTTCAAAACCGAGCTTCTCCGGGGTGAGCTCGGTTTCGAAGGCATTGTCCTCACCGATGACCTCTACATGGGTGGGGTATTTGATTACGGCCGGCGCGTCGGACTCAGCTTTCCCGAGTTGGTTCTTCTGGCTCTGGAAGCAGGAAGCGACATGGTCATGCTCTCTCGCACCCCCGAGCTCAACGACGCCGTATGGCGAACGGTGTACACCGCCTACCGGCAACGGCCCGAGTTTCGCGACCGGCTCGACGAGTCGGTGCGTCGCATCCTGCGGGTGAAGCTCGCCTACATTCGCCCTGAAGACCGCGTCCCCCTCTTTCCTGACCCGGTCACCGCACGAGAGTCGGTACCCCATCCGCTGGCCCACCGCTTCTTCACGGACCACGCCTTTCGAAGCGTCACCGTCACCGCCTCGCAACGCATCCCCCTCCAACCGCGACCGGGTGAGCGCATCCTCCTTGCGGGTAAGTACCCCGCCTTTCTGCGCGAAGGCGGTCGGTGGTTTCCTGCAGCGCGGCAGCACCTGTTCTCAACCGCTACCGTGTTTCGCGCAACCGCGGCGGAACGGGCCGAGTTTCGTCGCATCGCGGCCGGTTATGACACAGTGGTCTTCTGCCTCTCGGATCCCGCTACCGTGATGATGGCGCAGGAGCTGCGCACTCTCGGGGTAGAGGTAATCCTGTTCTCGGTGCTTTCACCGAGTTATCTCCACGAGCTGGGATGGGTGCGCACCGCCCTTGCGGTCTACGGCTGGGGAACCGACTCCTACCGCGCCGGATTCTCGGTGCTGACGGGAGCGGCTCCTGCCGGGGGCGTCCTCCCGATTCGACTGTATGCGGATCCGCGCTGACGCGGCCACGCGGTGGCGAGCGGTTCGTCCCCGCCAGTTGCCGCAGCTTCTGGATACCCTCCGCCCCCGCGAATGGGGATGTGTGGCGTTCACTTCCCGACTTCAGCGCAACGGCGAACCGGTCCTGCCCCGCGTTGGTGGAGCGCGCATTCTGGCCGTGTGGGACGATTCCCCATCCATGACCGGAGCGGTGATGGCAACACGCGGCGGGATGATTGTTCCATGCTTTGACACCCAGATCCTCACCTCCGGAGAGGATGCCACCGCACTGGAAGACTTTCTGACGCGAGGAACGCTCTCCATGGTGATGGGTGTCCAGTGGCAGGTGGAGGGGCTCTGTGACCTGATCCCCAGAAAGCCAACCCATACGGTCCGATATCAGCTGATGACCATCGACCCCGACGGAGATACCGCAGACGACGCTCCTCCCACGCTGCAGATTCGCCCGGCAGTCCCCGCGGACCTCGCGGCCCTGTTGCCGCTTCAATGCGCGTATGAAGAAGAGGAGGTCCTGCTACCCGGCCGCACCATCAACCGAACCGTCGCCGCGCGCAATCTGGCACACCGGCTGCAGACTCAGCGCATCTTCATCGCGCTTCACGACGGGCGGCCGGTTGCCATGGCGGGAACAAACGCCCGTGGGTTTGACTATGATCAGGTGGGTGGTGTCTACACCGTGCCCGCTCACCGCAACCGAGGCGTTTCCCGGGACTTGATGCACGCTCTCATGAGGGCCGCGCGCACCGATCGCAAACGGCTCTGCCTCTTCGTCAAACCGAACAACGCGGCGGCGTGCACCCTCTACCGGAACCTCGGGTTCACCGTTCGCGATGGATTTGCAATTACCTATTATGGCGTATAGATACACTACCCAATTTCGGGAAGCCGTCCACCCAGGGAGATGCAGTCGCCAATGAAAATCCTGATGGTTTCCAGCGAGGCGTTTCCCCTTGCCAAGGCGGGGGGACTGGGAGACGTGGTGTCCGCCCTGGGTCGTGCGCTTCGTCACGCCGGCCACGATGTCCGCCTTCTGATTCCGAGGTACCGCGGGCTTGCGGCCGCCTCTGATTCGATGGTTGCCGCTCCGCTCTGCGTGGATCTCGGTGATCGGCGATACTGCTGTGCGGTATGGGAAACCCGCCTGCCCGACTCCCGGGAGTCGCACGGGGTGCCAACCTACCTTCTGGAGTACAACGATTTCTTCGATCGAAGCGGAATCTACGGAGACACCGCGGCGCACTGGTATCCCGATAATCCGCTGCGCTTTGCCCTCCTCTCCCGCGCCGCATCCGTCCTGTGCCGCACCATCAACTGGATTCCCGACGTCTTCCATAGCCATGACTGGCCGAGTGCGCTGGTTTCCGTCTATCACCGCCTGTTTGAAACCGAAGGACCGCTCGCCGGTTGCGGTTCGATTCTCTCCATCCATAATCTGGGGTACCAGGGACACGCTCCGCTGCACGATCTTTCGCTGCTGGGTATTCCGTCTGAGCAGATCGCCTCGAGCGGGCTTCAGTCCGGAGACGGTCTCAACCTGCTGCAGGGAGGGATCTCCTGTGCGCATCAGGTGGTGACCGTTTCTCCCCGGTATGCGCTGGAGATTGCCGACCCCCAGTTTGGTTTTGGCCTCGATCCGCTCATCCGTGCGCGAAACAGCCACGTTACCGGGATCATCAACGGTATTGATTACGAAGTCTGGGACCCAGGTTCCGATCCCCTGATTCCGTACCACTACGACGTTCACGACATGGCCGGCAAGCAGCGAAACCGGGAAATCCTGCAGATGGAGATGGGCCTTCTCCCCTCTCCAGCGCCCGCGGTGATTGGAATGGTATCTCGCCTCACCGGTCAGAAGGGTCTCTACGAACTGTGCGATCCACAGCACGGAATCCTCGAGCGAATTCTGGAAACCCTTCCGGTACAGGTGGTGGTTCTGGGCACCGGTGAAGCGGAAATTGAGAACTGCCTGCTGCAAAAGGCCGAGCGCTATCCAAACCTCTCGGTGCGCATCGGGTACGAAGAGCGGCTTGCCCACCTGATCGAAGCGGGCAGCGATCTCTTTCTCATGCCGTCACGCTACGAACCGTGCGGGCTGAACCAGATGTACTCGCTTCGATACGGCACCGTTCCGGTAGTGACCCGCGTTGGAGGCCTTGCCGACACCGTGACACCCTGCGATGCCACCGGCGATACCGGAACCGGATTCTTTATTGAAGGCACGTCACCCTGGCTGATCTTTGATGCGGTTGAAGCTGCGGTGGCTCTTCGTCACGACAACCCAGCCGCCTTCGCCCGGCTGCGCGCACGCGGCATGGAGCAGCGCTTCCCCTGGGAAGCGTCCGCGCACGCCTATACCGAGATCTATCGCCGGGCGGCCTTGCCCGATACCCGCGCCAGTCGCCGCTCGAGTTCGCCGCGGTAGGCCCCGCAGTGCGGCCACATCATCGCGGTCCGCACGAGCTCTTCAGCTTCGCGATAGGCGCGCCGGCGGTGTTCGAGGTACTTGGCCAGCTCCACGGTCGCCCAGAGACTGCGCCGCTCCTCGACAAAACGGCGCCAGATGACAACCGCGCGATCAAGGTCGGATGGCTCACCACTGCGTCGCAGTACGGCGGTAACCCGCTGAGCGGCCGACAGACTGTCCGGGTGATCGATCTCTTCGGCGAGCTCGCATAACCGATTGATTCCCGCGTCCCGCAATGCGGCGTTGTACGGCCGACGGCCGCGGTAGGGTTGCTCCAGGAGAAGCCGGCCCACTCCCAATCGGTCGGCTGGGCTCATCGCTCCGTCTGCTCCGTCTGCTCCATCTCCACCGATCCGCTCGATATGCGCCGCAAGTCGTACCAGCGACGACACGTCGTAGCGTACGTGGGAGAACACCTC
>SLTF01000191.1 GCA_007130025.1 Spirochaetales bacterium
CCTACACCAGGTCCGCGCGCCCCTCGCGTTCGAGTTGGTCTACCGCGTCCTTGACCAGCTGGCTGCGGCCGCGGCGGCAGACCAGAACGCGGCCGTTCTTTACCACCACGCAGAGGTCTTCTACCCCGCAGAGCGCCACCGGCAGGTCAGAGAAGACGTAGTTGCCGCTGGACTCAACCGACACCGTTCGGGCCACCGCCTCGCCGGGGGCGATTTCGTCGGTCAGCAGGCCCGCCTCCTGGAGCTTGGCCATCTCGTCCCAGCTGCCCACGTCGTTCCAGTCAAAGCCGGCCTCCACCACCGCGGTGCGGTCGCTGCGCTCCATCACCGCGTAGTCAATGGAGATGCGCGGCAGCTGCAGGTAGGCCGCGGCGATGGCGGCGTGGTCACCCGCGGTGCGAATGCTTGCCTGGTCGGCCGCGGCGGCCGGTCCCTCGGGATGGGCTGCGCCGGCGGTGGCACGGGAGGCTGCCGAGACGGGATCGCTCCACGGGAGGCCCGCGATCAGCGAGGCGAGGCCGGGTTCAAACTTCACCAGCTCTTCCCACATGGTGGAGAGCTGAAACACAAACATGCCGGAGTTCCAGAGGTAGCCGCCGTCGGCGAGGTAGGCCTCGGCCGTCTCGCGGTTGGGTTTCTCCTTGAACGCGTCCACGTTGCGCCCGGGGCCGACGGGTTCGCCCAGGTGAATGTAGCCGTAGCCGGTTTCGGCGCGGTTGGGCCGGATGCCAAAGGTAACCAGATGGCCCATGCGGGCGAGCTCGTCGGCGCGCTCCACGTCGCGCACAAAGGCGTCGGTGGGGGTGATCACGTGATCGGCGGCCAGCACCAGCACGGTGTCGTGTTCGCGGCCGGGGGTACGCGCCAGGTAGGATATGGCGAGCGCCACCGCGGGGGCGGTGTTCTTGGCCTGCGGTTCGGCCAGCACCACCGGTGGGCGGCCGGAGGCCCCCGAGGAACGCGCAAAGCGAGACATGCCGGTCACCTGGTCGACGTGGGTTACCACCACCACCTCGCCGCGGGCGCCGGTGGCCTCCGCGCGGACCAGGGTGCTCTCGATCAGGCTGCGGCCGGTGCCGGGATCCATGAACTGCTTGGGGCGCAGCCGCACCGATGCGGGCCAGAGCCGTGTGCCCGTTCCTCCTGCCAAGATTACCACGTGATCGGTCATTTCCGCCTCCTGCTGTGTCTGTCGATGGGTGCTGTATGAAGTATACTACGCCTGCCGGGCAAAAAGCACAATTCTGGCACCACCCGGGGGCCGCCGCCGGTCACGCGGCCGACAAAGTCTTGACCGTGGGTGCGCGTCGGCATAGAATCAAAGGACGCGCAATCAGCAGAAGGAGTCCACGCATGGCATCCGCATTCACGCTCTCAATCTATCCTTGGGTCTATACCGCCCAGTACCAGTCGGATGGGAACTGGCAGGAAAACTACATCGAGAAACCGCACAAAACCCCGGAAGAAGAGGCCGCCCTGAGCCCCGAAGAGCGTGACCGCCTTCTCGCCTCGCGAAACTCCTTCCCCGAGATGCCGCTGGTCAACTACACCACGCAGTACGGCCTCGGCTGTTTCGAGGGGCTGAAAGCCTACCCGCAGCCCGACGGTACGCTCAAGCTCTTCCGCCCTGACGAGAACGGAAAGCGCATGCAGGCGTCAATGGAAGGCCTCATGATGCCCGCCTACCCCGAGGAGCTCTTCACCGAGGCGGTACGCGAGGTGGCCGCGCGCAACTATGAGATTGGCTTCTATCCTCGATACAACCCCGAGTGGGCCCGCGACGGTTTTGTCTCCGGCCACTCCGTCTATCTTCGCCCATTCAGTTATGCAGAGCCGGGCATCGGCCTGAACCTGAGCAAAAAGCCGTGGGTGGTCGTGGTCTCTACGCCGGTGGGATCATACTTTGACAGCGAACTGCGCCCCAAGGCGATCACCACCGAGATGGTACGCGCCATGCCCGGCGGAACCGGCTGGATCAAGTGCGACGCCAACTACGTCACGCCCATCCTGGTGAAGAAGCGCGTTGAGAAGCAGGGCTACATGGAAGCGATCTTCCTGGATGCCAAAGAGCAGAAGTACGTGGAGGAAGGCTCCTCCTGCAACATCTTCTTCTTTCTCAAGGACGGCACCCTGGTGACACCCAAACTCGGCGACACCATCCTTCCCGGCATCAACCGTAAGAGCGTGCTCACCCTCGCCCACGACAAGGGCGTAAAGGTCGAAGAGCGCGACATCACCATTGACGAGGCGATGGCCGAGGCGGCCGAATGCTTTGTCACCGGAACCGCGGCGGGCGTTGCCTACCTGGAATCAATCACCCACAAGGACAAGACCGCCGTCTTCAACAACGCGGAACTCGGCGACTTCACCCGCGAGCTGCTGCTGACGCTCAAAGGGATTCAGTACGGCGCGGTGGAAGACAAACACGGCTGGATGGTGCCGCTCGGCTGACCAGTGGGCTCGGCTGACCCGCCGGCCGGGGATCAGAAGCTCAGGTCGGAGAAGTCCATCGGGATCTGTGGATAGATCTGCGGGTCAAACTCGGGCAGGGGATAGAGAATCTCGCGCAGGTTGAGCTGGGCGAGGTTGACCATCTCGGCGCGGGCGCCGGTCTCGGGGCTGCGCCGGTAGTTGACCGCCAGCTCCTGAGAGGCCTGCAGGTGCAGCATCGCGCGACGGCGGAAGTCCGGGTCGCCCTGACGGCGGGCAAGCTGCAGGTAGGTCACCCCCAGGTTGTTCTGGGCGCGAATCAGCGTTTCAATCACAAATCGATGCGACGGCTCCTCGTCCACCAGCAGGGTGGGAATGCGCGCACGGCGCCGCAGCGTCTCGTCGAGCAGCTCGGTGAAGATTCCCTCGGCGGGAAAGAGGTCGCCGGTGAAGAAGAGGGCGTTGCCCTTGGCCATGAGGATGGCCGGGTTGGTGGTATGTCCTTCGGCGGCGTTGAAGAACTCCTCGAGGGCCTCGGGCCAGCGATCGGCGCGAAAGTGGGCAAAGCCCTTGCGGTAGCTCATCTCGCGATCGGTGAAACCCGCTTCCTGCGCCAGCCGAAACTGGTCGAGGGCCGCTTCCCAGTTGCGCTCAACATAATAGAAGATGTTCCCAAGCCCCGCGTAGAGCCGCCCAAACAGGGGATCGGGTCCCAGTAATCGGCGTGCGCGTGCGTTCTCAAAGCGGCCAATAGCGGTGGTGAACTGCGCTTCGGCGGCGATGAAGTCGGCACGCTCGTAGTGAAACTCGCCGAGACGGCCGTGGGTGTCGATCAGCATTTTCAGGTTGCGCCGATCCAGCGGCTCAACCGCGTTGAAGAAGCGCACGCTGTTGCGCAGGGCGCGCTCCTCTTCGGTTGGGTTGTCCATGCGGCGGAAGAATCGCGCCAGCTGATAGTGAATCTCGGGTACCGGAAGGTCCATGGCAACCGCCCGCTGGTTTGCGCGCATCAGGATGTCAAAGACCTGGGACACGCGCTCCTGGTCCAGCAGGTAGCCGGCGAGTTCGGCGTAGATCTCCGGATCCACGTCAATGCGCGGGTCACCCTCAAAGAGATTCTTCAGCTGGAGGATCTCCTGGTGGTAATCGCCGTGGATTCCGTGTGCGCGGATGAAGAACCGCAGCATCCGGAAGAGCAGCTCGTCACTGTCGCCGTGTACGTTGATCAGGCGAGCGTAGGTGACGCGGGCGTCCTCAAAGCGGGCCGGGTCTTCCATGGCCCAGGCGAGGTAGTTGTCGCCCGCGGCAAGGAGGGCCGCGTAGTGGGTCACGTCGCGGTCGAGGATGCGCTCGAGCAGGGCCTGCGCCTTCTCGTGGTTGCCCAGAACCTGCGATTCCAGGCGGGCGTAGTCCAGGATGCCGCGCTCGTCGTTGGGCCAGATGGACAGCAGCGCCTCGTACTTGTTTACCGCGAGCTGATAGCGCCGGGCGTCGATAAAGGCGTCTGCGTAGGCGTAGTACCAGCGGCGCGACTGCCAGATGGTCTCCGCCTGGGCAAACCGTTGCAGCGCGAGCTCGGTTCGCCCCTCCGCCAGATGTTCCAATCCATTCAAATAGATGGCGCGCGCGTGCAGCGGGCGCCAGACGTAGCTGTAGGTGAGGAAGGCAGCGAGGGCCACCACAACGGCCGCGCTGAGCACCAGCCGCAGCACCGGCCAGACGTACTCGCGGAAGCGGTAGCCCAGCGACGCGCGTTCCTGCTCGTAGTCGACGCCGGTGCGCTTTTCGTAGCCCTTGGGAACCTTGAGCTCTTTGCCCAGGATCCGCCCCGCGGACTGAGCCACCACTTTCGCCGACTCACCGCGAACCAGCAGCTTGATGAGCTTTTCGACCTCGCCGGAAGAGGCGGTGGACTCCGCGATGATCTCTTCCACCGCCACCTTGACGTTCAGCGGCAGGGCGGCCAGCGCGCGTTGCAGGTCGGAAAACTGCTCGTCGGTAAGCTCCACCTCGGGGCCGGTTGCGTCGATTGCCTCGGGCGGGGCGTCGGAGATGGCCACCGCGGGATTGAGGCTGTCCTCATCGGCCTCCAGCGGGCCTTCGTCCATGACGCCAAACTGCGCGCCAAAGTCACCCAGGCTGAACTCGTCTACGTCCAGCAGGTCACCGGTGTCGTCCTCTTCTTCGGGGAAGTCCTCGGCGGGTGCGCTGAACTGCTCGCCTTCGTCAAACCCTTCGTCCGCGCCGAGTCCCTCTCCGCCAAACCCGCCGGTGTCAAAATCGTCAACGGCAAACTCATCACCCCCCGCCCGACGGCCAGCCGGCGCGGGAGCAGCACCGCCGCCCAGCGAGATCTCGTCCTCTTCGTCGTCAATCTCAAATTCGCCGGGATCAAAGGTAAACGCGTCGCCGGTTCCCTCGTCTTCGGTGAAGGCGAAGTCATCAACGTCACCCAGGGGTTCGACCGCGTCTTCCGGCGGGGCCTCGGCATCAGCGTCACCAAGACCGGAGTCTTCCAACCCCGAATCACCCAGATCAAAGGCGTCGGCATCGAACTCTCCCGGCGCTTCGCCGGTGATTTCCTCTGCCTCTGCGTCCAGATCGAAGTCCGCGGTGTCAAAGTCGCCCATCGCGAACGGGTCGGCGTCGCCACCCGGCTCGGCTTCCGGCTCGGCTTCCGGCTCGGCGGCGAGCACATCCTCAGCGACATCCTCAGCGACATCCTCACCTTCGAGCGGTTCGTCGAAATCCAGAGGTGCGTCGAAATCGAAGGGCTCTTCGTCCGCAGGCTCGTCCGGCGACGGCTCATCGAGGGGCGGTTCATCCAGGGAGAAACCGGTGCTCACGTCGGCGTCGAGGTCATCCGGGAAGCCGTCGGCAAATTCCTCGGGTTCCGCATCAAGGTCACCGAGGTC
>SLTF01000375.1 GCA_007130025.1 Spirochaetales bacterium
ATCGCTCTTTCTGCCGGTCTATCTGGAGCGGCCGAGCGAAGAGGGCGGTTCACGGCGGAAGTTCTGTTATTACTCCCAGTTTGCCGCGGCGATCGTGTCACAGGCGCTGGTGGCGCACGGAGTGAAACCGCGGCGTATCCTCTCACCCCTGGTTGCTTCCGGTTACTCCGGACTCCGGCTTGCCGCGGAGTTGTACCGTGCGCTATCCGTTCTTCCCGGGCCTCGCATTGGATATCGGCGAATTCTCTCCGCACTCGACGCCGCGGAGCGGTTCCGTCGCACGCGTGCCGAGAAGCTGCAGTCGGTCTACCGGAGGGCCCGAAGCGGACCGGAGCAGGTGGACGTGGTGCTCCTTGGGCGGCCGTACACGGTGCTGCGCCCCGAGATGAACAAGGGCATTCCCGATCTTTTCGCCGCCCTTGGCGTGAAGGTCTTTTTCCAGGACATGATCGAACCGGATGCGGCGGCATGCGGGGAGATCGCGCCCTTGCTCTCCGAGATCAACTGGAGTTACCCGGCCCGGGTGCTGGAAACCGCGGCCACCGCGGCACGGATTCCGGGGCTCTATCCGGTGATGATTACCTCCTTTAAGTGTGGACCGGATTCGTTTGTTACCGAGTACGTGAAGCGCATTCTGGAATCTCACGGGAAACCCTATCTCATCCTCGAGCTCGATGACCACGATTCGCGAGTGGGCTATGAGACGCGGGTGGAAGCCGGGCTGCGAGCCTTTCGCAACCATTGCGAGTCGCAGCACGTGAACAGCGCAGCCGACTTGCCGGATGTGAACCGGGACGGTATCAACCCACGCTACCTTCGCGACGTCGCCGCCCACCGGACTCTGGTGCTGCCCAACTGGGATGATGCCGCGATTCCCCTGATCGCCACGATCCTGCAGGCTCACGGCTATCCCGCGGTGGTGATGCGGGAGACCGAAGAAACCATCCGCCGAAGCCTGCGGTGGAACAACGGGCAGTGCATCCCGATGAACGCCCTGGTCGAGGGATTTGTCGAAACGCTTCGATGCGAGGGGATAGATCCCGAGCACGCTGCACTCTGGATCCCCACGGGGGAGTTCTCGTGCAATATCCGTCTCTTTCCCCACCATGTGCAGGAAATCCTCGCTCGATATCCGGGAATGAATCGGGCGGCCGTCTATCTGGGGAATATGACCTTCATCGATCTCTCACCCATGATCACGGCCAACGCCTACCTCGCCTACCTGTTTTCCGGGTTGATACGACGGATTGCGTGCCGAATCCGACCGTACGAAGGGGAGCCGGGCGCGACCGACCGGGTTGTAACCGAGAGCCTTGCACTTCTGCACGATGCGTTTCGTGACCAGAGCCGGAGTAAGGACCGCGTCGCACGTGAGATCATCGAACGATTCGATCGCATCGCAGTGTACCGCCGCGAGGCGCGACCGAAGGTCGCGATCTTTGGCGACGTCTACGTGCGCGACAACCGCGTCATGAACCAGGATATCGTCCGGTACATCGAGGCCAACGGCGGCGAAGTTCTCACCATGCCGTTTCAGGAGTTCACCCGGATGACGGCCAACGTCTACTTCCGCAGATGGGTTCGTGACGGAAAGCTGGGCAAGCTGTTATCTCTGAAGCCGCTGATGGGCGTCATGAGTACGCTTGAACGGTGGTACCACCGAAAATTCGAACCACTGGTTGGGGAGCGCTACGCCGATTTCGCGGAAAACCCCAGCGGGATACTCGAGCGCTTTGATGTGCGGCTCGACCATGAGGGTGAATCCCAGGACAATCTGTTAAAGGCGTGGTACCTCAGTCGACGCTACCCGGATCTGTCGCTGTTTGTGCAGTTGAGCCCGATGTTCTGTTGCGCCGGCCTGGTTACCGAAGCGATGAGCCGTCGGATCGAGGATGTTACCGGGATTCCGGTGCTGTCGATCACCTACGACGGCACCGGAGGACTCAAGAACGACGCCATCCTTCCCTACCTGCATGCCGACCGGCCTCATCGGCACGAATGGATCCCGGCAGAAAGCCCGCCCGCGTGATGATCGGCGGCTTCTTGTTGGGGAGCCGGTAATTGGGTACCCTCCAGCTACCATGATGAACCAGGCTCCGCACCCAACCGCCATCACCGCGCTGACCCCGCACCTTGAACAGCGCGTTGAGCGAAACCCGCTGCTCCACATCGACACCTTTGTCATTCCGTCCCCCTACGTCCAGGACAGCGAGATCGAAAAGGATTACGAACACAGCTTCGTCTGGATCGAAGAGGGCGAGATCCTCGGGTTTATTCTGGTCTACTCGGATCGCACAAAGCGGAACTTCCACGTATACAAGCTGGTGACCAGCCCGTTTGGTCGTGGCCGTGGGATCGGGACGCTCTTTGTTGAACACCTGGCGCGCGTCATCCCATCCGAGTCGGCTGTGTATCTCTACGTGTGGGAGAAGCAGGTGGACACCCTGGAGTTCTTCCAGAACAAGGGGTTTCGCGTCGGCAAAACGACCGTCTACCAGAACCTGGTGTATTACCACCTTTCCGCCCGAAAGGAAGACATCCTCACCGACGGTGACCCGCCCGCCACGAGCCGACTTCCCTTTGTGGAAGAGATCGGACGTACCCGTCACGACGCCAAGAAGACCATCAGGCTGCTGGCAAACATGGTAGAGATGCTCTCAATCGAGAACTGTGGGCGAATCATCGAGGACATTAATCGCGAAACAACGACGCTCGTGAATATTCTGAACGCGTTTCGGGATACCGTAAGCACTACCCACGCGGTGGACGTAAAGGACCTCATTCTCGAACGCATTCTGCCCTATATCGAAGCTTCCTCGGTAGCCTGCATCGTCAAGCTGACCATCGATGCCGACACTACCAAAGCGCTTGGGTACTACATCAACTACGGGCGAGCGCTGGTGAACATCGTGGCCAACGCGCTGGAAGCGATCGCAGAGGCTGGTCGAAAAGGGGTGATCGATATTTCCCTTCGGGAACAGGGAACCGATCTTGAACTGCGCATCGAAGACAACGGTGTCGGAATGGATGACTCCCTCTTGGCTCTCGATGCCGCGGGCATCCCGCCATTCGTAGGCCGAACGACGAAGCTGCGGCGGACGGGGGAGGGGCTGGGTACCCTGCAGATCTACTCGACGTTCGGCGCCGAGAACATCTGCGTAGAGAGCTCGCGGGGCCAGGGTACCACCTGGACGATTCGGCTTCGGAAGTCGGGCGATCACGCCGATCGCTGGTTTGTGAAGCTGGAGCAGCGCTTCCATGAGATTCAGTCGATGATGGGTGGTCCCCGTCCGGATTCCGACTCCGACCGGACTGCGGTGATTGCGTACATCTGGCAGCTGCGCAAGATGCAGCTCTACCTCTTCGACGTGATTCTTCAGTTTGGCAAGTATCATAACGTCAGAACCGTGTTTCGAACGGTTCTGGCGTTCATTCTGGGACCTCGCTCCGTGGCGGAGATGGAAGATGAAATCGAGGCTCTGCGCACCGACTATCCGCAGCTCAAGCAACGGCTGATCGCAACGGCCGGTGAAGTGAAGGCACGTTTCGCTCACCTGCGGGTGACGGTCGACTACGATCGGTACCGGGGCGCCCTCTTCAAGAGCTACGGGCAGGCGATGGATAACGTGATCATCTTCACGCTCGATCCCGAGAGCGGCGAGTTCTTTGCAACCGACCGAAAGCTCGCGGAACACCTGGACTTCGTTCCATACCTCGGCAAGGAGCGCGATGAGCTCCTGCGGGGAGAGTTCATCGGGGATGTCAACGAGCTGGCGCAGCCGATCGTGCTCGGAGTGTGGAGCGTGGAGTCGGACGAAGATCTGTGGCGTAAGCTCACGCTGCTGCGAGAGGGAGCCCGAACACTGCTGCGCATCGGTGTGTATGAAGAAAAGCGCCTTTCGTTCTACCGGACGACCCACGTGCGCCATACCCGCGATATCAACAGCGATACTGCGACCACCGTCGGCCGATTCGCTCAGGTTGCGAACGAGGAACTGTGGCGGTTCACAACCGAAGCCGTGGACGAGCTGCAGGGGTTCTTGACCGCGCTTGATTGAAGCCCCCCGAAGGTCCGGCGGCGGAAGCGCTTGACGGACGTCTGATTTCAACCTATAATAGCATGTGAGTATCCGATTAAGCCCATTGGAGGGTGAGTGATGCTATCCGCTTCGGCACTGCACGCGGTTCGTGCGCTGGGAGAGCTTTCTGGACTCGGGGATGAAGAATATGCCGGGGCAGCCGCTGTCGCCGGACGGATCGGCGCACCGGCGAACTACCTGGGAAAACTTCTCCAATCCCTCGTTCCAGCGGGAATCGTTGATTCCCGCAAAGGTGCAGGTGGTGGGTTCCGACTGGCCCGGCCGGCGGAGCGCATATCGCTGCTGGACGTTGTGGAGCCGATCGATCGCATCAGCCGATGGAACGGATGTTTCCTGCGGAATCCCGTGTGCGGAGCTCACGGGGGGTGCACTATTCACCGCCGGTGGGCACCCGTTCGGGAAGCCTACTTCGCCCTCCTTCGTGAATCCACGGTGGCTGAGGTGCGCAATAACGGTTTCCCGGGGGAGGATTGAACCATGACGACGACAGTCGCTGAACGCCGAAGGCCGAGGCGAGAACCGCATCGCCGACCCGATGCTCTGTTCTCGGTCAGGTCGACCGACGCACCGTCGCCGGCGGGAAAGCCGGGACATGTCTGCGCGGGGTGTTTCTTTGGTGTAGCGGTTTCCGAACGAGCTCACCGTTTGATTGCTTCCCACCGATCGGTTCGAACATGGGAGAAGGGTGAGTACCTGTTCCACAGCGGGGATGATGCCCACGGGGTATGGGCGATCTGTTCGGGCCGCGTCAAGGTGTTCAAAGATACCGAGGAGGGGAAGCAGCTCACCATTCGCATCGCACTTCCAGGAGAACTCGTCGGCCACCGATCGCTTCTCGCGGGTGATACACTCTCCGGGTACGGGATGGCGATGGAACCGACGGTTTCCGCCTATCTTCCCGCTCACGCGGTCATGACGCTCATTGATACGGAGCCCAATGTTCGTACACAGATTATCCACAAGCTGGCCGACGAACTGGGCCATGCAGAGACACTCGCAACATCGATGGCCTACCATCCGGCTGAAGAACGATTGATCGCGGCTATCATGGAGCTGTGCCGCCGCGACGGAGACTGCCTTGAACCGATCGAACTCGTGGCTCCGCGGCTGGAACTTGCCGAACTCGCCGGCTTGACGGTAGAGGCGACCGTCAGGGCGCTGCGGCGCCTGGAAGAGGCCGGAATGGTGGAAGCCCACGGCCGCCGGATCCACATCCTTAACCCGCGCCTCCTTGCCGAGCG
>SLTF01000133.1 GCA_007130025.1 Spirochaetales bacterium
CCCCACGGTCAGTCCCGCCGTTCCGGCTTCGCGAAATGGTTGGACTGATGCAGTCGCTGTTGCGCCAGACCTTTTCCCGCTACGGGCTCTCCTACCTCGCCTATCTGATTCGGGGGATCAGCATCCGGCCGGACCTGTTCGCTCGGGTGGTTACGCGGGCGGTGATTGGACATCACTATTTCATGATGACGCGAAAGACCGTCCGCCGATTCACCGGGAACCGCGTGCGAAATCCGGTGCAAAGCAACGCGGACCGTGATACCATAGCGGCATACACTGTGTAGAGGAGGAGCGCATGAGTGCCGAGCCGAGCGCCGCGGCCCAGGTGATGATCACCATTATTCCAATTGTAGGGATTGTCATGGGCAGCGTGGTGGTGTTCTTCTTTCTGCTCTGGCGCCACCGGCAACGCATGGAGATCATCCGCCAGGGACGCGATCCGCACGATGCCTTCGACGTGCAGTCGTTCAGCCTCCTCGCCGGTCTGGTTGCCGGTGCGGTTGGGCTGGTGGTTACCCTGTTCATTCTGATCAAGGATGGCACTTCGTACGGTCTGTTGAGCGGCCTGATTCCGTTGAGCGTCGGGATCAGCCTGGTGGTGTACTCGTTTCTGCGCCGTGATGTGGACCCGCAGTGAGTCACCCGCCGACCCACCGTGGGACGATGAGATCGTGAACCGGGTGTGCGCCGGCGACACACAGGCGTTCGCGGCTCTGGTTGACCGCTACCAGCGGCCGGTCATCGCGCTTGGGGTTCGGTTTCTGCGCGACTACCACGAGGCCGAGGACTTCGCGCAGGAAGTGTTTCTGCAGGCGTTTCGGGCGATTGATGGGTATCGGCGGCAAGGTCGGTTTTATGCGTGGCTGATGCGAATCGCCTACCATCTCGGCTGCAGGAAGGCGGGTCGTGGGTCGTTGTGTTGCCTCCCGGACGAATCGGCGGTGGTCGATACTCGCCCAACGCCTGCGGAGCAACTCGAAGAGGAGAATGCGCGGCGAGAGGTCGAAGACGCAGTGCGGTCGCTCCCCAAGCGGTACCGAGATTGTATCCGACTCTATTATTTTTTTGAGATGTCCTACGAGGAGGTGAGCGACGTGACCGGGTATCCATTGAACACCGTGCGGTCGCATATCCGGAGGGCCAGGCTTCTGCTGGCTGAGCGCTGGGGAGGTGACCGATGAACTGTACGCACGCCCGAGAGGAACTCGCTGGTCTCGATCGCAACGAGGTTCCCGGACCCGAGCTTACTGCTCATCTGCGCGAGTGTCCGACGTGTCGAGAACTCGCAGAACGCGTGCGGGCGGTCGAAGCGACGCTTCGGAGCAGCCATGTTGGATTTGGAACGATGGCTGCGAACCAGACAACGGAACCGGAGGCTGCCCGCTTCACCGCTCGGGTGATGGCAGCCGTGGCTCGCGACCAGGAGTCGCTCATGCCGTCGGCGCAGGCTCCCGCGTTCGGAAGCTGGAGCGCTGTCGGCGCCCTCATCGTAGGTGGTCTGGTGGTGATCCAGTTCAGCACCGTGGTCGAGTGGCTCCGCATCGAGATCGGGTCCGTGATCGACGTTGCGCTGGGAACGCTGTTTGGAGTGGCGCTCACCATCTACATCATGTTTCTGGTTGGTTCCAACTTGCCGTCCATCCAGCGGCTCTTTCGCCTGCGGTCGCGCTGATACACGCAACGACACCGTTGAGCGCTGTTGACTAGTCAGACTGGTTTGGGTACTCTTCTGGTGGAGGTGCCGAATGAGAACCTGGCCGCTTCAGGATGCCAAGGCCCGTTTCAGCGAACTGGTGAACCGAGCGCTGATGGAAGGACCGCAGGAGGTGACGCGCCACGGTTCCCCCGCCGTGGTGGTTGTCCCGGTTGCAGAGTATCAACGGCTGGCGCAGCGTCGTGAGCCGCTCTCCCGGTTCTTCGCCTCTGCACCGCGAATCGAACTGGACATTCCGCGGGATCAGGGCGGTGAACGCGAGGTAGACCTGTGACCGTGCTTGATACGTGCGTCATCTCAGAGGCGCTGCGACCATCCCCCCATCCGGGCGTTGAGCGGTGGATTGATTCCATTCCGGAAGAGACGGTATACGTGCCGAGTCTGGTACTCGGTGAGCTGCAGAAGGGAGTCGATCTCATTCCCGAGTCTGACCGACGCGAGGCGATGGCGATCTGGCTACACCAGTTCAAGGACCGTTTCGCGGGACGGATTCTCCCCGTAGGCGAGGCGGCCGCGGTGGAGTGGGGGCACCTCTGTGCGAAACTGCAGCGCATCGGTTGCCCCCTTCCCGTCATCGACTCGCTGTTGGCCGCGGTGGTACTCGCCAACGATGCGGTGTTCGCAACCCGCAACGTCAGGCATTTCGAGCCGACCGGAATTCACGTGATCAATCCGTGGGGTCTGCCATAGGCCTCAGGGCAGCTGACTGTCTCGCTTGACACGCGTGCGCCGCTCGCGTAGCGTGCCCGCATGCCTCACGCAGAATCCTCTCGCTCGTTCACCCAGGGTCTCCGGGCGGCCCTTCCCATCGCCATCGGGTACATCCCGGTGGCCATCGCGTTCGGCATTCTCGGCCGAACTGGAGGACTCGCCGCCGGCCCCGTGGTTGTCATGTCGCTCGCGGTCTTTGCCGGTGCGGCGCAGTTCATGGCGATCTCGCTCATCGCCGGGGGTGCGGGAAGCGCCCAGATCATCTTTGCGGTCTTTCTGCTGAATCTGCGCCACCTGCTGTTCAGCGCGAACCTGGCGCGCAGACTGCCCCGGCTCTCCGCCGCAGCAGCAGGAATCCTGGCGTTTGGCGTCACCGACGAGGTCTTCTCGGTAGCGTCCACCGGACCGGATCCGCGGCCACGCTATCTCGCGGGTCTCGAGCTCGGTGCCTGGAGCGCGTGGAGCGGTGGCACCGCACTGGGATATCTGGCCGGGGATCTGCTGCCCGTGGAACTGGCGGCTGCCTTTTCTACGGGGCTTTACGCCCTCTTCGCGTCGCTGGCGGTCTGGCAGGTGCGCGCCGGCGGAGTGCGGACCGCGCTGGTGATCGCGGTGGCAGCCGGACTCAACACGGTGTTGCGGCTTGCGCTCGGGCTCGCCCCGGGCTGGGCCTTCGTGATCGCGATGCTTGGGGCCGCGTGCTGTGGCGTGGCCCTCGGGCAGGAGCGAAAGGAAAGGGAGCAGGCCCATGGGTAACGCCTACATCCTGATCGCCGGAATGGCGCTGGTTACCTACTTCTCGCGGGTTACGCCGTTTCTGGTTCTCTCCAAAGAGGGCGTCCCGCCGCTGCTCGAGCGGTTTCTTGCCTTTGTGCCGCCTGCGGCGATTGGCGCGTTGATCTTTCCCGACGCCCTGTCCGGCCCGGCGGGCCATCCCAACGCCGCCGTGGTCGCGGCGCTCTGCGCCGCACTCATCGCGACGCGAAGCCGCGCGCTCTGGATGACGGTGGGGTCTGCGATTCTGCTGGTGTTCGCGGCGATCCAGGTCGGGTTACTCTGACGGCGGACCTCGCCGACCGAGGCGCTCAGGGCCGGCACTGTCAGCCGGCAGCGTCTTCGATCTCGATCCGCAGTTCCTCGATCACAAACAGCAGATCAAGCCGCGCCTCGTCGTCGTCCATGTCGGTTTCGGGACGCTGCGGTGCCAGTACGATGTGCGTGACCCGGCCGCCGGGCGTCCCGGTCACCGGAATCACGTAGTAGTAGGCGGCGAGCGATTCGGTTTCCACCCGGATCACCCAGTGATCGTTATGCGGCGCGAACTCGAGATCGATGCCTGAGAGCGGTTTATCGCTTCCCCACGCCGGACCGCGGCGAAACTGGTCCAGCGCAAACGAGACCAGCGCATTCTCGGGGAAGGGCTCGCGGGAAAGCGCCATCACCGTGCCGTCCACCGATACCCGCTGCCCGTCGCGGGGGTGGAGCACGAAGCGGTCACCCTCACTCGCGTGAATCACCACCCGATCGCCAACCACCAGCGTAAAGCCGTCAACGTGATACCAGCTGTCCGCCGCCAGAACCGACGGAAGGAGCAGCAGGACTCCCAGCGTGAACCAGAGTGCAGGGCGTGGTACGGGTTTCATGGTTCGAGTATGAAAGATTTCTGGCGGTGTCGCAAGGCTGGGCAGGGAGGAACTCTCACTTCGGGCCATCGATTTTTTTTGCTGGAGCAGCGAGAATTCATGCATTCAGGGGTTGACCCCAGCTGCGGTTGCGAATACTTTTCGAAAACATGAGCGCAAAAGTCAGATTTCTGTGTCTATGCATCATGACGCTCGCTGGTCTGCCACTCTCCGCATTCGCGCCTGAGCGCGTGGACGCCATTCTGGGCAGCACTGAAGTTGCGCGTGGTGATGCAGCCTATTTGTCGGTAGTGTCGGCCGGTTTGATGGATCCCGGACGTTCGCCGGAGGAAGCCCTCCGTTTGGTGCTTGACCTTGCGGATGGAACGCGGTTTCAGCAGCGTACGGGCGATCCCGATCACAACGAGCCGGTAACCCTCGGTGAGTTCTCGTTCATGTTGATGCTCGCCCACGACATCCCCGGTGGGGTCTGGTATCGCCTCTTCCCTGGACCCAGGTACAGCTTCAGAGAGTTGCGGGCTCGACGCATCATCCTTGAGCCGGGTTTGCAGAATCAGGCCGTCGATGGTGATCGCTCCTTCCGGATCGTTACCCGGCTGGTGGCGCAGGGAGGCGATTGATGAAGCTGATGAGTCGAACACAAACGTGGATCTTCATCGCCGTTGGATTGCTGATTGGGGTGCTTCCGGTTACCCGGCTCGAGGCTTTCGATTTCGGCGGACGTCTTCGTTCGCAGGTTGACCTCGTCCAGGATGAAGATGCCCGAGCACAGTTCAAACTTGGAGCGTGGGCAGCATTTTCACCGGCGCTTTCCGGCGAGGCGACTGCAGAGATCCTCATCGAAGGAACGCTCCTGTCGGTGATTGACGGATACACCCTTGCCGATTTGGAGTATCTTCGCGCAGGGTTCCTGTTTCCCGCAGCGATTGGTCCGAGTTCGGTTCTTGCAATCGAAGCAGGACGGTATCAGCTCAGTGATCCAACCGGTCTGGTCATCGATCATCGTATCGACGGGCTGCAGGTTGTTCTCGAAACACGAAGAGTTACGCTTCGAACGGCGGCTGGGTATTCCGGGCTTCTGCTCAAAGATAACGCGGCGATTCGCATGTCCTCGGCGGATCTCGCGGACCTTCTTGATGACGACACCATCACCGCGTCTCCGCGGATCGTCCTGCTCTCCGACGCGCGGTTTCCGGAACTGATGGGTCGTACCAGTCTGGTGGTCGGAGGAGTGCTTCAGTTCGACCGCCGGTCAGGATCCGGAGACC
>SLTF01000260.1 GCA_007130025.1 Spirochaetales bacterium
TCATTCCCAAGTACAACCTCTACCATCTGATCCGCAAGCAGAAGACCATGAAAGAGATCATCATGGATACCGCGTACGGTATTCAGATTGTCGCCGGAGCCTCGGGCTTTGCGAAGATCGCCAACCTCTCGGAAGATGAGCGCCGTACCTTCATCGGAGAGCTGTCTGAGATGTCAAACGCGGAAATCATCATCATCGATACCAGCGCCGGTGTCTCGAACAACGTGCTCTCATTTGTGGCCGCCGCCGATGAAGCGATCATCGTAACAACCCCGGAACCCACTGCGATCACCGACGCGTACGGCATCATCAAGATCATCGCAACCGAAATTGACAGCCTGGGACTTGGGTTGAAACTGATTGTCAATCGGGTCCGTTCGGTAACGGAAGGGAAGAAGGTGGCCGAACGAGTCATCAACATCGCGGGGCAGTTTCTCAATCTGAAGGTCGATTACCTCGGGTACGTCTACGAGGACCCTGCCGTGCATCAGGCGGTGCTGAAGCAGCGGCCCTTCCTGATTCTTGATCCCAAGGGAAAAGCCTCGATGTGCGTTGAGCACATCGTCAGTCGTTTGGAGAAGATCGAATATCGGGAAGGAGGGGGTGTTGGTCGATTTCTCAAGCGGTTGTTCAACAGGACATCGGTTGAGTGATCGCACGGGACGAGTGGTTGCCCGCGGGAGGCACGCCTTGACGGGTTGTATGATTTTTCCTACTCTGGTGATCGCGACGTGCCGTAATGCGATCGGGCACACGGGAAGAGGGCCGACGTGACCGCGATACGATGGAGATTTACCGCAGGATGCGCGCTGTTTGCTTTCGTGGTGGCGGGCCTGAGCTCATTGCTCGGCGGAAACCCCCTGGGAACAACACTGGTTCGCGCGATTGTTGCGGCGGTTCTCTTTGGAGCGGTGGGAACGGCGGCGCGATTGGTGATTTCGTCTGTTCTCCCCGAACTCGAGCAGCTGTTTTCTTCCGCGCCGGAATCGGCGATTGAAGATGCCGACGGTGTTTCGGGTGGTACCGTTGATATCGTGGTTGACGACGACGAGCTCGACGCGGGAGACGCATTTTCCGGTGAGCCGGGCGACGAAAACGTACCGTCGTTTGACTCGGGTGACTCGGGTGACGAGCAACCGGCCTTTCGGGACGACGATCTTGTTGCCGACGCGGTTCCCGTTGAAGCGGAGTCGGGGGAAACAGAACCGGAGGTCGATCCAACCGATTCGGTGGATCCAAAGGGTGTAGACACCCTTCCCGACGTCGGTGGGTTTGCCGATACGTTTGAAGCGCCCGAGTCGATTGGAATGGGAGAGGGTGAGCGCGAACGATCGGGCTCCAGTGACCAGGACCCGGCGATGATGGCACGGGCATTGCAGACTATGTTGAAAAGGGACGCATGAGCATGGCCGAACAGGTGCTGGCGAACAAAACCGAGGATGAGCTCTGGCGGCTGTACCGAGACAGCAAGAATCCCGATATCCGGGAAATGCTGGTAAAGCAGTACGCTCCGCTCGTGAAGTACGTCGCCGGCAAAGTCGCGGTTGGAATGCCGCACAACGTCGAGTTTGACGACCTCGTCGGCTACGGCGTGTTCGGACTCTTCGACGCGATTGAAAAATTCGATCCCGACAAGCACGTAAAATTCAAAACGTACGCGGTCACTCGCATCCGCGGAGCCATCTTTGATGAGTTGCGGTCAATAGACTGGGTGCCACGTTCGGTGCGTCAGAAGACACGCGAGATTGAAGAGGCGGTACGTCGACTGGAGGCCTCGCTTGGAAGGCCGGCGACCGACGAGGAGATCGCGCGCGATCTGGGAATCACCGTTCGGGATCTGGAAAAGCTGATGATGAAGATCAGCGGTACTTCCATCCTCTCGTTGAACGACGTCTGGTACACCGGCGACGATAACGACAAGGTCTCGATTGCAGATAGTATCGAGTCCCCGCACAGTCTCAACCCGGACGTAATCGTTGAGAAAGAAGAGATCAAGCGGGTCATCGTTCAGTCCATTCAGGAACTGCCGGAGAAAGAAAAAACGGTTCTGGTACTCTACTATTACGAAGACCTGACGCTCAAGGAAATCGGTCAGGTGCTCGAAGTCACGGAATCACGGGTTTCGCAGCTGCATACCAAAGCCATTTTGCGACTCCGCGGTAAACTGACGAATATCAAGAAGGGGATTATGTAACATGGTCAACATGTCCCAGTTGCGAAGCTATATGCGACAGCGGCTGGACGAAGACAAAACCCGCCGGTTTGTCCATGTTTCCGGTGACACACTGCAGGACGCTCTGCGCGAGGCGTCTATCGAACTCTCCCTTCCCATAAAAAAAATCGAGTATGAAGTCCTTGAGAAGGGCGCAAAAAACTTCCTGGGCAAGACCCGGAAACCGTTTCTGGTCATGGCGTATCCCATGGGGCAGGGGGCTGAGTCCGGGGAAGACGCGACGTTTGACTCCGACTTCAGTTTTGATACGCTGGAACCGGAAACCGTGCGGGACGGGCGCGTGTTTGTGCGGCTTACCCCCGAGGGCGTCATGCTGAAAGTCACGAAGCCGGATCGCGGTGGAGTGCGGGCTACCGAACGCATGGCGATTGCCCGTATTGTTGCCCGAACGGATGCCACCGTCGATACCAGCATGGTGGCCAAGGTGGTCAAACACGCGGACGGAGAGTACGTGCGCGTGGGACGGTTTGACTACAACCCGGCCTATGATGCGGTTCTGTCGGTGGAAATCACCGATGCGGAAATGAAGGCGTGGCTCACCGCGCTTCCCCCGGGTAAGGGTGGTTCGGACCCGGATCGTGACACGCTCGTTACGTTCCTGGAGTCCAACGGGGTTGTGTCGGGGCTGAACGAAGAGCTTCTCGAGCAGTTTGTTGATGAGCCGATGTACAAGGAACCGGTGTTGGTGGCTGAGGGCGAGAAGCCCGAGAACGGTCGCGACGCGCGAGTGGTGTACAATTTTGAGACCGACTCCAGTACGGTGCACCTGAAAGAGACCGACGGCAAGGTAGACTTCAAAGAACTGAACCTCGTACAGAACGTTGTTGAAGGACAGGTGCTTGCCAAGAAGTCTCCCCCGGAACGGGGAAAGCCAGGGCGTACGGTCACCGGCAAACTGTTGCCCGCGAAAGACGGGGGACAGACAACGATTCAGGTGGGAAAGAATGTCCGCCTCTCCGAGGATGGCGCCACCGCATACGCGGAGATCAACGGTCAGGTGACGTTACTGGCGGGCAAGATCAACGTGGAGCCCGTCTACGTCATCAATGGCAACGTCAATCTTAAGACCGGCAACGTATTGTTCCTGGGCACGGTCCTGGTCAAGGGAAACGTTGACGACGGATTCAGTGTCAAGGCAGCCGGCAACATCGAGATCATGGGTAACGTCGGGAAGAGTGCGCTTGATGCCGAGGGCGACATCATCGTTCATCAGGGGATTGCCGGAAAGAACGCCGGTTCGGTACGGTGCGGGAAGAACCTCTGGTCGCGCTTCATTGAGAACGCTTCCGTACAGGCCGGTGGTGTGGTAGCCGTCAGCGACGGCATCATGAACTCCGAAGTCGATTCAAACAAAAAAGTTGTCTGTCGCGGAAAACGCGCCAGCATCGTGGGTGGGCATATTCGCGCGAGCGAAGAGATCGATGCAAAGGCGCTCGGATCAACCGCAGGGGTCGAGACCATTCTTGAGGTTGGGTACGATCCGGAGCGAAAGAAGCGCTTCGACGATCTTGCCGTGAGAAAGGAAGAGCTGCTGAAGTCCCAGGAAGAGATCGATCGCAACCTTGGCACGCTTGAGAATCTCAAGCGCAGCAAGGGGAGCCTTACCAAGGAAAAACTCGAGCACCTGATTGCGGAGCAGAAACGCAAGCAGGAGATTCTCAAAGAAGTTAAGAAGATTGACTCTGAGATGCAGGAGATTCAGGAGTACCTGGGACAGCTCAAGACCCACGGACGGATCAGCGCGTCGGGTACGGTATTCCCCGGGGTAAAGGTCCACATCAAGGATGCAGCGCTCGAGGTACGCAACGAGTTCAAGGCCGTGACCTTTATCAGTGAGGCGAACACGGTTCGAGTGACGAAGTATGTGGAAACCGAAGCTGACGTGGAGGTCACAAGGAGAAGCTGATGTCGGTACAGCCGATCGATATGCAGACGCTCTTTCTCCGCCTCAATCAGATTGGCCATGAGCAGTCGGCGGAACGAAACGCGCTGCAACAGGGGCAGAGTGTCGTTGGCTCGGAGATTGCCCGGCAGAGCGAGCTCAAGAAGAGCGTCGTCGACGAATCGCACGACGTTGAGGACGGTCCCGAGCAGTTGCATGAGGACGGATCCGACAACAACAATCAACGCTCGTCGGAACAGAGCCGGCGTGACGCAGAGGAAGAACCCGAACGCGAAGTTCTCCGTGATCCCGATCTCGGGCGCAATATCGACATTACAAGGTAGGCACGGGCATGTCATCGTTTTTGCTGTTTGTGATAAACAGCGTGGTAGTGCTCATTGCCGTCCTGTTTCTGGTACGCCGAATCGAACGGCGAATCCAGCCCACGGTGATTCTTGAACAAATCCGCGCTGAGATTGATGAACTCATGGTAGAGTTTAACCAGACTACCGAGCGAAACGTGGTATTGATCGAGGAACGGATTCTCCGGTTGAATAAGCTGCTGGAAGAGGCGGACCGTCGGGCAAACGTGCTCCGCCGCGACATCGACGCGCATCAGGGGCCCGTTCGTGTGTACGCACGGCCCACGGTGCCGAAACCGACGGCGCCGGAGTCGCCGGCACGAGCGGTCGAGGATACACCCACCCGGAGCACCGGAGAACCGGAGCCTGCGGCGGAAGCATCCACGGACAGCCCTGCAGTTGGCGCCTCGGCGGCTGTTCCCTTGAATCCCGCGGCCGCGGTGGGAGACAAACGCGCTCGGATCGTCGACCTGCACGAGAAGGGTATCGCGGCGAATATCATTGCGGCACGCGTGGGCTCGACCGTTGGTGAGGTGGAGCTCATCGTGTCGTTGACACAGAGGAAACGGTAGGCAAATGGCTCGCATCATCGGTATTGACCTTGGCACGACAAACACCGTAGTGGCCGTGATGGAGGGCGGAGAAGCGCGCGTTATCCCCAACGACCGGGGAAGCCGGTTGACGCCGTCGGTTGTTGCATTCTCGCCGGCCGGCGACGTACTGGTGGGTGAGTCGGCCCGAAACCAGGCCGTAGTCAACGCGGCGCGCACCATCGCTCACGTGAAGCGAAAGATGGGGCAACCGGTTGCCGCCGAAATCGACGGAAAACGCCATTCCCCCGAAGAGATCAGTGCCTTTATTCTGGCAAAGGTGAAGCGCGATGCGGAGCAGTACCTTGGCGAAGAGGTGCGCGAAGCAGTTATCGCGGTACCGGCCAACTTCTCCGACAAGCAGCGAAAGGCCACTGTGGAGGCCGGACGTATTGCGGGACTGACGGTCCTGCGGATCATGAACGAACCAACCGCAGCCGCCCTCGCGTACGGGGTTCGGGGCGATGGTGTGCAGCGTATCGTTGTGTACGATCTCGGCGGCGGAACCTTCGATGCTACCTGCCTTGAGGCAAGCGGCACCCACTTCACCGTGAAGGCAAGTCGCGGTCACAGCCACCTCGGCGGAATTGATTTCGACCAGCTGCTCGCGGACAGGGTTCTGGCCCGGTTTCGTGAACAGTCGGGTTTTGATCTGTCCGGCGATTCCGTACTTCTCCAGCAGGTGTACGAGCTGGTAGAGCGCACCAAGATTGAGCTGTCCAGTCGGACCGAGGCCTCATGTGCGCTGCCGTTTATTGCCGCCGGTTCTCAGTCGGTTCACCTTCAGTTTGAGATCGCACGTGAGGAGTTCAATCAGCTGATTTCAGATCGCGTGCAGGAGTCAATCGCTCTCACCCGAAGCGCGGTTGAGGACGCGGGCTTTGATGCGGTCGGCATTGATGCGCTGGTGCTCTCCGGCGGCTCCAGTCGTATTCCCCTCGTTCATTCCCTTCTGCGCGAGGCGCTCGGTGTCAACGAGGTGGCGCTGGTCAATCCCGACGAAATCGTTGCGCTTGGCGCCGCGGTACAGGCCAATGCACTCGCGCAATCCCAGCAGCTCATACACCTGCGCGATGTGGTTTCCTACTCGCTGGGAGTTGAGATCGACAATGGCCGATTTGTGAGGTTGCTGCCCAAGAACACCCAGATCCCCGTTGAGATCACCCGCGTCTTTACGACCGTCTCGGACAATCAGGACGCCGTAGAGATTCACGTTCTGCAGGGAGAGCATCCGGAAGCGGGGCGCAACGAGTCGCTCGGGCGTTTTCTGTTGACCGGTATTCGGGAAGGCTCTCGGGGAGAGCCGCGGATTGAAGTGGCCTTCTCCGTGGACGCCGATGGTATCGCTCACGTGGGCGCGCATGACGTCGATACCGGCGCGCGACAGAATATCACGGTGCATCCATCGCCGGAGGACGAGGGCGATGGGTCAAGGCAGATCCGGCGGCACGTTGAGGTGCTGATAGACCGCACCATCAGCCGGAGAAGGGTTGCCGGTACCATGGTTGACCCGTCCTTCGCGCGGGAAATCGAAGATCTGATTGCTCATGCGCGACGAGCTCTTGCTCGGGACGACGTCAAGACGCTTCGCGAGTGTCGGCTCGCCCTGGAGACGGTGATCGACGAGCTGATGATTCAAACCGGCGAGGCCGGAGGTCTGCAGGAACGGTATGAGGGTGCTTGATGCCTACCGAACGCTTGGAGTGACACCTGCCGCGCCCCAGTGGGAAATCAAGCAGGCGTACCACCGATTGCTCAAGCGGTTCCACCCAGACCTTGCGACCGAGGAGGGAAGCCGCCGCCGCCTCGAGGATGTGGTAGAGGCGTATCGCAGTCTCAAAGAGCAGCAACCCCGTATTGTCCCGTTTCCCTCTAGCGCTCGGCGGCGACAGGCCAAGCCGGCCGAGGTCACCCCCGAAGAACTGGCGACGCTTGGACACCTGGTTGCTCACGGCCGAAGCTCGGCGATGCGCGCCTTCTCCGCACGGCGCCTGGGTAACTCGGGCAAGCGCTCAGCCTATGCATTTCTTCGTCCTGCCCTCTACGACCGAGATCCGCTAGTGGTTCGTTCCGCGGTTCAGGCCATCGGCAAGCTCAACGTCGCGGCGTGCGCCGCGGAGCTGGCCGGACTGTTTTTTCGAACCGATCCGGAGACCAAGCACTGTATTCTCGACATCGTGGAACAGCGGGAGGGAACTCCACGGTTCCATGATGTGGTTCTTGTTGGAATGCGCGATCGCGACTTCTCGGTGCGAAAGCGCGCGCTGTCGCTTTACGCCCGGCGGGTTGCAGTGACAGGGAACGAACGGCAAACGGTGAGCCCCCATGCCTGAACAGAACGCGCGCCTCGCGGCAATGTTTCGTGAGGACGCCGAGGGAATGATTGAACTCCTGCATCTCATCGCAGCGCGAATCGGGCGAGCCGAGAACCCGCAGGAGTCGATCGACCAGGCGTTTCGGTATGCGCACTCGATCCGCTCCGAGGCTTCATTTCTGCGATACGGTGGGATTGTGGCTGCCGCTCGCGATGTGGAGCGTATCCTGCGTCGCTGCCGTGAGGCCGGCAAGGCAGCTGCCCCTGACTCACAGGCGCTCAGTGATGCAGTGGTCGCGCTCGACCACGCCCTCTCCGGCCTTGAGCCGACATCTGCATCGGATGGCTCCGCGACGGTTCGCAATTCCCTCGCCGAAGAAGCTCACCTGCTCGATAGCCCGCTCGATGCGGTACGTCTTGAGCGTCTCCGCGCGTCGCGGATCCGCGGGGAACAGCTTTTTCTTTTGCGCTGTCGGGTGGATGAGATTCCGGAAATGGTGGCGCCCCGCCTCTATCTGGTGATCGGTAATCTGGAGAAAGCCGCCAACGTGATCGATACGCTTCCTCGACTCGATGGTCTGATTGACGGCGTGAATCGGATTGAAGTCCTCTGTGCACTCGCTGGAGGGCCGGAAGAGCTCCGGCGAGCGGTTGCGGTGGACGCGGTTGAGCAGGTTGAAATCGAACCGCTGGATTATGGCGAGCTCGATCCCATTGATCCCGGCGAGTATCGTTCCGGAATGATGGTGCAGGCCGACCGCATCACGCTGTCAATGGAAACGCGGCGTTACGAGCAGCTCTGCCTTCACGCAGACGAACTCACGCATCAGCTCGCCGAGATCGTGGAGCGCGACCGCGGCGCCCTTAAGTCGTTGAGCCGGGAATCACGACTTCGGTTCGAGCTCACGGAGCGCCTCGCCGATTCGCTTGCAACAACCATTCGCGCAACTTCGTTCGTTGCGGCGCGCACCATCCTCGATCCGTTGCCCACCGTGGTGCGCCGCATTGCCCGGGATGCGGGCAAGCAGGTGCGCGTTCGCGTTTCCGCTGCCGATGTATCGCTCTTTCTTCCGGTAGCCGACATCGTGCGCGACATCCTCTTGCATCTCGTGAGAAATGCCGTTGATCATGGCATCGAGGCGCCGGCCGAGCGGCGCGCGGCGGGCAAGCCGGAGACGGGTGTCATCGAGATCTCCGTTGAAGCGCAGCATCCCGACACGGTACTGCGGGTGCACGACGACGGCAGGGGGATTCCCGCGCAGGCTCGTGGAGCGGGTGGCTCGTTGTGGGAGGTGATCTCCGCTCCCGGCTTCACTACCGCCGGCGCGGATTCGGATGCATCGGGCGAGGGCGTTGGTCTCGATGTGGTGCGGTACTCGGTGGAGCGCGTGCTCTCCGGCGGCGTCGAGCTGGAATCCGAAGTGGGTCGCGGGTGCCGATTCGCCATTCGCATACCCACCGTGGGTCGACCACTGAGCGTGCTGGTGGCAAGGTCTTCCAACCGGTTTGTGGCAATCCCTGCGGCCTATGTGTTCGATCGGTTTGTGATCGATATGGCGCAGGTTACCCGGGATTCGGCCGGAGCGCTTCACTATCGATACGGCGATGAAACGGTACCGCTGCGGTCTCTGGACGCAGACGGTGTGAAGGCTTCGGAAGGGGTCCCGCTGCACGGCCTTCTTCTGGCCGTTGGCGCGAATCGCCAGCTTGTTGTGGTGAACGACGTGGTCGGAGAAGAAACGGTGATGCGCGACGTGCAGGTGCGGGACAGCGTGTTCAGTCAGAGCGTCAACCAGTCGGTGTCGCTGTTTCTCCCGCTGCGCTACCTGTAGGGGCAGGATCGGTAGCCGTCGCGGCTGCAGCGGCTACCAGGCTGCGGAAGAGCCGGCGAAAGACACCGCGGTAGAGCAGCAGTTCCGGGTGAAACTGTACTCCCACAAAAAAGCTCCTTCGCGGGTCCTCAATCACCTGGATCACCCCGTTGGGTTCGGAGGCTGTCGCCACCAAACCGCTTCCAAGGCGCGCCACCGACTGTCGGTGCAGCGAATTCACCATCAGATGGTCGGTGCCGACAATGTCGGAAAACCAGGTGTTGGACGCCACGTTCACCCGTTTTCGGAACAGCAAGTGAGCCAGCGGATGGTGCGGATACCGGGCGTTTCGATACGCCTTACGCACTGCCGGATGAATCGTTCCACCGGCTGCACGGTTGATCAGTTGTGCGCCTCGGCAGATCCCCAGCACGGGAAGTTCATGTTGTATGGCATGCTCGAGAAAGGCGCGCTCGGTATCGTCACGTTGCGGATAGTAGTGACGGTGGGGGGTGCCGGGAATTCCGGCAAACTCGGGTGAGAGATCCGGTCCACCGGTCAGTACGAGCGCCTGGTGGGTCCCGTTTGGCCTGCTACCGGGGCGAACCCTGCGTGGTTTCCCGCCGGCGAGACGGATTGCGATCCACACAACGATATAGGCGGGGGCGATGAGGCGGTGCGACGACGTGACGGCAATCACGGGACGAACGCAAGCCCTCGCAGTCCGCATCATCGATTCTTCACCTCCGGAGGGAGTTTCCCGTGCCTGATCAGGGAGGCGAGGATGAACATTACCCCCAGGACGATGAACGGATCGTCCCGGTAGAAGAGATCGTTCTTCGCCGATCGACCGTCCTGAACGATCGCTCGAAGCGCGGCCGCGGTCTCGCGGAATCCGGCGCGGGTGTCGAGGGATGAACCCAGGATCTGGAACGCGTCGCGGATCTGTTTGTTCTCAATCTTTTTCCACGCCAGGTGCCAGGCATCACGAACCTGATCAAACCGGTTCTGCGAGTTGGAGACATCCCGGACGGCCGATATGAGCCAGAGCCCGGGGATCTTGGTCCGTTTCCCAATGGATATCTGACGGGGCGCGGGTGCATGTCCGTGTACGGTGAGTTGATAGAGAAGCCAGGGAAAATCGATTCCGGATTCAACCGACTGAAACAGCCCAGCCCAGAACCGGGGATTCACCTCGATGAGCTTTGGTGGGTTATCCGGCGATCCGTCCCAGCGAAAATCCAGCTCTGCGATCCCGTTCCAGTGCAGGGGCCCCAGCAGGTCTCGTGCGACATCAAGAAACGCGGAGTCGTCAACGGTCTCGCGTACAATGCCCGCACCGGAATCCGGAGGGAATTTCCGCAGGTTCTTGTACGCCATGCTCGCTTTAAGTTGGCCCCGCTCAAACAGTACGGTGAGGCAGTAGTCCTCTCCGGGAGCAAACTCCTGAATCAAGAGCGCCTTCCGCCGTGCAAACGGATACGTGCGTGCGTGTTCCCGCAGTTCCCGCTGCGTTGCGCAGAGCTCGATTCCCCTTCCGCCGGTCTCGTCGGGTGGTTTGATCAGAACCGGGTAAGGAAGGCGTGAGGCGAGTTCGTCGATCGCATCGACCGAGGCAATGGTCCATGATTCGGGAGCGGGAACGCCCAATGCAGCTGCGGTAACGGCAAGATGATCCTTGGGGTGTACTCGGGCAATTGCTTCGTGGTCGGGTGCCGCCACCCGGATATGCGGTTCGAAGCGGTGCCGGTTTTGGGCGATCAGTTCGGTTTCGCGAAAGACCGGCATGAGGACGTAGGGGCGATCATCCTTGGGCTTGAACTTTTTCACCTTTGCAAGGAGGTCATCCAGAAACCGCTGAGGGTCGTCGAGCGGCGCATGGACAAAGGTCTTCTTGACGTACCGCGAAAACGACATCACCGTGAGGTCCACGTCGTCGCAGCCGTACACCTCCATGCCCCGCTTGCCCAGCGAGTGAGCAATGACCAGTGACATGAGGCTGCGTGCGTAGGTGACAATCACGCGCGGGGCGGGTGAGTCTGCTCTGCTTGAAGGTTTGCGCGCCATGGGTGCGCTCAAGATATCACCGGCTCGGGGGCACCGTAAAGCGCCCCCGAGCCGGCATTACCGAATCAGCACAAACTCAACGCGTCGATTCCGCCACCGCTCGTCGAGATCCGTGTGCGGCACAAGGGGTTCGTTGCCGCCCTTTCCCAGTACTGAAAGCCGGCGGGGATTGATCCCGCGTTCGACGAGCGCTTCGCGAATCGCCTCAGCACGTGCGGTGGAGAGCGGCACCAGGGTCTGCTCGTGCTCGCGGGTCGTTCCCGTGATGTTTACCGCGTGCCCTTCGATCCGAATCGAGTACCCATCAAACCGCGTCAGGATCTCCGCGAGCCGATCGAGGATTTCCAGGTTCCGTCGGGTCAGATTTGAATCGTCGGTGACGAACCGCGGGCTGTTGGGCGCAAAGTTGATGTTTCCAATCCGGATGAAAAGTCGGTCGCCGTCGCGAATCACCAGGATGTCGACCAGGGCCGACCCTTCGGTGACCGCGGTGTTGCCGACCTCGTCCGTTACGGTGGCGACAACCCGGTAATCGGTGGCGCTGTCGACAAGACGGCCGGTGGTTGATGAAATCCCGTTCCAGCGGTAGTCGCGCCTCGGTTCGCCGCGTCCACCAAACTCGTGAAAGAGGCGGCCCTGCTGGTCAAATATCTCGACCCGCCACCGATCGATTGCGGTGCGGTTCCGAACGTCAAGCGATATGCTCAGCTCGTCCTCTACGCCGTCTCCGTCGGGGGAAAAGGGGCGGGGTTGCAGGGAGAGTGTCACCTCGGGAGCGGTGGTATCGAGCACCACCGCGGTCCCCATCGCCTGGGGTTCCTGTCCAAAGCCAAAACGGGCGGTCAGTCGCGGACGGTAGGTTCCGTCCGGTGCGCCTGCGCCGTCCCACTCAATGATACGCGCCTCGGGAGATCCGCTCCCACCCCAGCGACGGACGACGGTACCGCCCTGATCGATCACCTCAAGTTCCCAGCCGGTCAGCTCTTCGGTGGTGGTGAAGAAAAGGGAGAAGCTGACCGTGTCGACAAGCCCGTCCCCATTGGGCGAGAACGCCGCCCGGTCGGCGGTCACAAAGACACCAACCCGCTCGGAGGCGACCACGATGTTCTCCACGGTTCTTACCGACCGGTTTCCTGCGCGGTCGGTTGCCGTAATCTGGTACTGAAACACCCCGTCGGAAACGATGTCTCCCTCTTGGTCGGTTCCATCCCAGATCAGTTCCTGGGGCTCCTGATCGGCCCACTCAAACCGACGGACAATCTCTCCTTCGGAGTTGCTGATTGTTGCCGTTAACAAGGGTACCCGCTCACCGCTCTGCCGAATGGAAAAGGTCCGGCGGCCGGTCTCGGCAATTGGTGCAAAGACGCGTTCTTCATCGGCATCGACTTCAAGGGTGGGCGGTTCCGTATCCAGGACCACCGTGCGCATAATCGATTGGCTGCGTCCACCAAGCTGATTCCACGCCTCCACAAAGTAGCGATACTCTCCGTCGGCAGCAATTCGGCCGTCATCCCGACGTCCATCCCAAACCAACTCCGCGGGAACCGGGATACTGCGCGCCCCGGCACGAATTTCCTGTACGATCTCGGGGACGCCAATGGTTTCCGGGCGCTCTTCGGGGTTTTGGATTTCCCGGACGGGCATCCCGTCTGCATCGACAATGAGCAGGCGAAACCCGCTCAGGAGCCCGCTGGTTTCGATCCGTATGGGTACCAGCAGTTCATCGTTTACCCCGTCGAAGGTGGGCGCAAAGTACTCGCGCTCAGGGGTGTCGAGAATCACTGCCGGAGGCTCGGGGCGTGGCAGGTTGAGCGAGAACTCGGCTCCGGTGCCCACGGCGAAAACGGAACCTGTCAACGGCGCGGCCGAAATCTGGGTGCGAAGGGTTTGCACCGGGCGGGCGAGCTCGCCGTCGCGCCGGGTGCCGCCTCTGCGGCGAGCGATCAGGTTTCCCACGTTCATCTCAAAGCCCAGGGAGGGCAGGGCGCTTCGTTGATGCGATGCGCGGGTTTCTCCCACCTGATTGAGGTCCACGCGGGTGCCAATCTGAGCGGTGACCACGTCCTGCAGCGATACCGCAAGACCAATATTTGCTCGGAGGTTTTGGAACCGTGGAAGGCTTACCCGCGACGCAAGGCGGACGGTGGCCTCCTCGGCCTCAAGCACGTTGAATGAGACACCGGCCGCAGGGGTGAACACCGAGGGAAAGGAGGTCTGCCGCGTCCCTTCCTCGTCGTTCTGGTGCGGATTGTACCCAATTCCCAGCCCGTCGATCATCGCCCCCCAGCGAATGTCCGACAGTCCCAGCCACGAACCGTGAATTCGGATGATTCCCGCCGCCCCGGTCAAACCGACGAAGCTGCGATCGGCTCGCCCGGTGGTCACGTTGCCGGAAGCGCCGAAAAGCCAGCCCGGGAACACCTCCCGCGCGTAGATTCCTCGTACGCGGACCAGCGTTCCAAGATCGAAGTCGTCGTGAGGGCTGGTGAGAACGGTGGAGTGGAGACCCAGAACTCCAAAGTTGGTTGGAAGATCGGCACCCAGAGACGCAACATGCCCCACCCCGTCCTGGGTTCCGGCACGGAACAGCGTGGCGTAGCCAAGTCCGATGGTGAGACGGTCCCGCAGGGCGGAGGCCGCCGGATTGACCGAGCCACCGAGAATTGCGTCGTGCGCGGTTACATCAGCCCCGGTTGCCAGAAAGGTTGGGGAAACGATATCGTGCCACTCTTCACCGCCGGCGGGCGGGTTATAGGCCCAGACCTCCAACGGTGCAAGAGCGACGGAACAGAAGAGAGCGACAAGGGCTACGGACGCTTTGAACAACAGAATCCTCCCAGATCGTGATACGTTCAAACATACCACGCGCTGACGGTGAATTCCGCGGTGTCTCGTCCGGTCTCGGTTAGAGACCTTTTCGCTCGAAGAAACGGAAGAGGAAGAACGAGCCCACGGCAAGTGCGGCGATCACCACCCAATGGCTTACGCCAAGGATTTGCGGAAGCGACAGCGAGCCGAAGTTGCCAATCGGGCGAATCGTGCTCTGCACGAAGGGGTAGATCAACGCAAATACCAGCCCGCCGATGAGCATGCCGGCAATCGGCCAGAGCACGTGAAACCGCCCCTCGGCCAGCGCTCCGATGCTTGTTCCCGGGCAGTATCCAATGATCGCCCAGCCGGCCCCAAAGAGCAGTCCACCGATGATCTGCAGCCCCAGGCTCAACGAACGCGGGGAAAACGACACCACACCCAGGTCAGACAACAGGTAGACACCGATCGATCCAACCACGATGGTGGTAAGCATGAACTTTACGATGGTCATGTCGACCAGACGCATCGCACCCACCTGCCGCTCAAAGCGAAGCGCTTCGGCCTGCTGCAGAAATGCGCCAAACAACGTACCGGTAATGAGTCCAAACACCAGAGTCATGCTGCACCTCCCTTGTAGAGCACCCGCGCGGTAGCAACGCCACCAACAAAAAACATCGTCAGAGCAATCAAACTGCTGAGCCCAAGCTGGCTCATACCGCTTACGCCGTGCCCACTCGGACAACCCCCGGCCATTCGGGCGCCGATCATCGCAACGGCTCCGCCAACGAGTGAGAAGGCGATTCGTTTTCCACGGCTGCTTCCCATGGTCTCAACCCACATCGGCGGCATGGATTCGGTCTTGAACGTACCGCTCAGTCGGGCGGCGAGGAATGCCCCAACCCCAATCCCGATGACAAACAGCAGTTGCCAGTCGGGAAACGATGCGCCCGTCAATGAACCACCGCTCGCCTGGGCAAATGCAAGACCGCTGATGTCTACGCCCAAGGTGGTAAGGAGCCAGGTGGATGCCCGGGGAAAGGTGGTTGAGGTGCCGAAGAACTCGCCGGCAATGCCAACACTGGCGGTCAGCAGTAAGCCGGCTAACGCACCAAAGACGTACGGCTTCTGTTTGCTGGAAATGGTCATGAAATCCTCCATCATCAAATTGTTATCACGATATATAGCAAAAAATATATATAAGTGTCAAGAGTTACTCCAAATATTGTTGCACGCGGGATGCCAAAGGGTTACACTTTGGGTGGTGGGGTAACCGTGGAACAACATCGCAACAGGATCCTTCTGGTTGAGGATGAGGCAATCATCGCGCTCGCCCAGGGCAGATCGCTGCAATCGAACGGATACGATGTGGTACACGCGTTGACCGGGGAAGCGGCCGTCGAGACCGTTCGCACCGACGAGAGCATCGATCTGGTCATTATGGACATCGATCTTGGGTCCGGAATTGACGGAGCCGAAGCCGCGAAGCGTATTCTGGGAATTCGGTCATTGCCGGTAGTCTTCCTGTCGTCCCACGGCGAACGGGCGGTTGTTGAGCGCGTGAAGCAGATCACCAACTACGGGTACGTGGTCAAGCAGTCGAGTGACTTTGTGCTTCTGGAGACGATCGAGTCATCGCTGAAGCTGTTCGCGGCAACCCGCGCCGCGCAGGAACGGGAGCGGTCGTTCCAGGCGCTGTTCTCGAGCATCCGCGATGCCATTGTGGTGACCAATTCCGATCGTGCGATCGTGGAGGTCAACCCCGCCTTCACCGATATCTTCGGATATCAACCGGAGGAAGTGTACGGTTGCAGCACGCGACTGCTCTTTGCCGGGGAAGAAGAGTACCAGCGACTCGGTGCCGCCCTGCGCGATCTGGACGACCTTCGCGGTTTTTTGCTGAGGATGAGGTACCGACGGCGGGACGGCAGTGAGTTCACCGGAGAGAAGAGCGTCCAATACCTGATTGATGAGCACGGTCAACAGAGCGGATTGATCGGGCTGATCCGAGAGGTCCCCACGCGGAATAGTGACCAATAAGCCGTCCATGGGACCGGGGGGCTTGACTCCGCCACGGGTACGAAGTAGGTTGAATTATAAGAATCATTATTAGAAAAGGTTCAATATAAGGCAAGCCGCATATTGTTTGGGTGGGCGTAGTCCGTTCGCACGCCCCACCCCGGCTACTCTGGAGTACCCGATGAACGAAGAGATCAAACCCGGTACGTGGGTTCGTACCGACTGTCCCGTACCACAGCGCCGGCAGTGGTGCCCGATGACCATCTACCGTCTTGTTCACACCCATCCCGGAATCGACGAGATTCGGTACGACACGGTACACCGGCGGTTTGACGTTGATTTTGACCCAGAGCGGATGAGCGAAGATGAGGCACGAGCCGCTTTTGATGAGCTCGCGGCCCACCTCGACGCAGCCCCCGCCGACTGCCTCACCCTGTTCCGGGGACGGCGCATCGATGTTGACACGGGATTGGAGCGAGACTGCACCGCCATGGGGGGCCCGGGCTCGGCGGACATGGTGCTTCGCGACGGCATCCTTCACGTCCCACAGTCACCGGCGGCCGCGGCGAAGAATCGTCCGCCCGAACAGCGAGGTCGCCGCTGGGTCACCCGCACCATTTCGCGTACTCCGCCGGCAGGGGAGGCATCGCGTGGGTGGCTTCCGCGTTTGTGGGCGTGGCTCGTTTCATCACGGGAGCCGCTGTTTGTAGCGGGAACCGCAATCGCGTTGATCTCGGCGGTTATCACGGAGCGGATGGGGCGGGCGACGGCTTCGTCATTGCTCTACCTGGTGGCCTACCTCTTCGGTGGCTATTTCGGGGTCCGAGCAGGGATCGACAGCCTGCGCGAAAAAAAGATCGATATCGATCTGCTCATGGTGCTTGCCGCCCTGGGTGCCGCGGCGGTTGGTGCGCCGTTTGAGGGAGCGCTGTTGCTCTTCCTCTTCTCGCTTTCCAACGTGCTCCAGGAGTTTGCGCTGGACCGTACCCGAAGCGCCATCAAGGCGCTCGCCAAGCTGAAACCCGACAGCGCAATCGTGCTTGATCACGCGCAAAGCGAGCATGGACGTTCGGTTGCCGTGGACGAGATTCCGATCGGTGCGTGGATTCAGGTGCGCCCGGGAGACCGGATAGCGCTTGACGGTGTGGTAGAACGCGGCGCGAGCAGCGTCGATCAGGCGAGCATTACCGGCGAATCGATGCCCGTAGACAAGGCTGCCGGTTCCACGGTGCTGGCCGGAAGTATCAATCAGGACGGGGAGCTGGTAGTTCGCGTCACAAAGCGCAGCTCGGAGTCGACCATCGCCAAGATCATCACCCTGGTGGAAGAGGCCCAAGAGCAGCAGGCAAAGACCGAGCGGTTCCTTGACCGCTTCGAGCAATACTACGCGGTGGTGGTCATTCTGGCCACCGTTGGAGCAGCCGTGCTGCCGCCCCTGCTTGGCACTACTCCGTGGCCCACCGCGCTCTACCGGGCGATCACCCTGATGGTTGCCGCCAGCCCCTGTGCACTGATCATCAGCACCCCGGCATCGATTCTTTCGGCAATCGGGAACGCGGCCCGGCGTGGAATCCTGTTCAAGGGGGGCGTTCACGTCGAGCAGGCGGCGAATATTCAGGCGGTAGCCTTCGACAAAACCGGGACGCTCACCGAGGGAAAACCCGTGGTAGCAGACGTGGTGCCGTCCGAAGACTGGACGGCTGAGCAGGTTCTCGCGGCGGCCGCCTCGCTGGAGAGCAAGAGCGAACACGTTCTTGCGGCCGCGATTACCGCGGAGGCACGGCGTCGCGAGATCGCGTACGAGTCACCAACCGAGTTTCGCAACGAGTCGGGAGTAGGGGTCCGGGCCACCGTGCAAGGGCGAACGTTGCAACTGGGAAGCCCGGCTCTGCTTGACCGTAACCCCCAGCTGCCCGACCCGTTTGAGCAGACCCGCGCGGAGATTCATCGGTTGCAGTCCGAGGCAAAAACGGTTGTGGTGTTGATGGACGTGCGTGAGACCGCCCCGCCACGGGTGCTGGGGCTCATCGCGTTGGAAGACCGATTGCGTGACGGGGTTCGAGAGGTGGTGCAGGATCTTCGTGATGCAGGAATTCGGCACGTGGCGATGCTCACCGGTGACAACAGCGTCGCAGCCCAGCGGATCGCCGCCGAGGCGGGTATTGACGTGGTGTTTGCGGAGTTGCTTCCCGAGCACAAGCTCGACGCGATTCGCCGCATAGAGACGGAATACGGCCCCACGGCAATGGTTGGTGACGGA
>SLTF01000367.1 GCA_007130025.1 Spirochaetales bacterium
GCATTTGCCCTTATTCCGTTACAAATTTTGTCAAGGAATACCCTTAGTTTGTTACATATTCTGTATCGTAATCAGCCCGAAGGCGTGTTTGGCGATTCAACTTGAAGCGGAACGAGGATCGGGGCCTCTCCGGGATGAGCCAGGCTTACCCCTCCAGAAACACTCCCGGCAGGACGGTGAGCCCTACCCGTTTGTCCAGCCGGGTTCCGATGGGGGCTTTGTAGGTGGTGCCTTCAAGCCGGTGGATCATGAGATCGAGGGTTTCGGGATTGAGGATCCAGTATTCAGCTACCCCGCATTTCTGGTACAGGTTCTTCTTTTCCGTCTGGTCCTTGTACGCGGTGGACGGGGAGAGCACCTCCAGAATCCAGTCCGGGGCTCCGAACACTCCCTCTTCGCGGCATTTGGCGGGATCGCAGACGATCATCAGGTCGGGCTGAACCACGGTCTCTTTTTCTTCTCCGTGGCCCTCCGGAAAGGGGTAGAGGTCTACCGGGGCGATGAAGGGCTCGCAGGGCTGGCCCTTGAGTTGCATCATCAGCTGGGTAGAAAAGTGCAGCAGTAAACGTTGGTGCTTCAGTCGTGGCGCAGGGCTCATGGAGTAGGCAATTCCGTAGATCAGTTCCCACCGCTGATCGTCGGGCCAACGGCGGTAGTCCTCCAGGGTGTAGCGCCCACCCGGTTTCAAGGCACCGGTTCCCGTAGTCTCCATGGAGATCCTCCGTATTCATAGTATAGCTGCCCTCAGACCGTTTCGTCGACCAGCTCGCGCAGGGCCGCGTAGACCAGGTGGGGGTGGGAGACCGCGAGGGTGAGGCCGGCGCTCTGAATGAGGTTGATGGGGATGTCGGGGCGCAGGTTGCGGAAGACGGTGAGGTCGGCGGCGGGTGTTGTGGGGTTCTGCGCGCCGTGCAGCAGGTGCAGCGGGACGCCGGCGGAGCGGATGAGACCGGACCAGTCGAGGTGCATGAGCTGGAGGTCCTGCTCGAAGCCCAGTCCCGCCTGACTGATGCAGAAGCTGTAGGTGCCGATGATGCCGGGAAGGAGGTCCGGGCGGCGCATGACCGTGGTGTCGGGGTCGAGGCCGCGAAAGACAACGTCCGTCCACTGCTGGGGGCCGAGGCGGCGGATCTGAATGACCAGCAGCCGGATCAGCAGGTGGGCGAGCCACGGCGCGTGGCGAGCCGCTTCGATGAAGATCACCTGGTGGTCTGGCATCGCGTGGAGCTGCTCAAGCTGGACGAAGGGCGGCGACGCGGAGACCGCGAGCACGCCCCGGATGCGCTGCGGAAGCGCATTGGCAAGATCGAGGGCGGGAATCAGCCCCACCTCGTGAGCGAGGATGGTTACGCGGTCGAGACCCTCGCGGTCGAGCAGCGCTTCGATGTCGCGGCGGGTGCTTTCCAGGACTCCTTCGTCCGGGTCGGTGATATCGGTACGGCCGTAGCCGGGCCGCTCAATTGCGTAGACGCTCAGCCGCCGCCGCTGCGACTGCACGCGGTCGTCGGGGTACTCGCCCGCGCCAAACGACGGGCCGTGAAGGAAGAGAATCGGGTCTCCTTGAGGGTCCCCAAAGTGACGCCAGCCGATGCGGCGGCGGCCCCGTGAGAAGGTTGCCGTCCGCAGAATGGACTGCGGTCCTTTCAGGGGGACAAGGCCACTGGGATGACCGCCGCGGTCGTCGGACCCGATGGTGGACGCGGCTGCCGACGCGGCGATGGTTGCCGCCGCCGCCTGGGTCTGAACTCCCATCTTGAACAGGATGCTCTTGATCTGTTGCCGAACGGTTCCCGGTGCCCGGCCGCGCAGGGCCGCGATGTCGTCGCCGGAAACGCCTTGAGCGAGCAGGCGCAGCACGTCGCGCTCGCTTCGGGAGAGGTGATAGAGCTCGCCGAAGGCGCGATCGACCGAAGCGGGCCAGTGGTGCTGCAGCACGGTCAGAACGAAGGCGCGATACCAGGGATAGTAGATGCCGGTCGCGAGTACCGGGTGAGAGTGCGCGCCCGGGCGGACCCGCAGCAGCGTGGGCTCCGAGGTGTCGGCAAGGCGCGTCTGGAACTCGGCAAACTCATCGCGGGTGATTCCCAGCGCCGACAGACCGTCGCCGGCGGAGACCGAGAACAGCTCGAGGGCGGATCCGTTGAGCGTGAGGATCTGGCCGGATTCACCGAGGGCAAGCGCGGGCGCACCCTCCCGGTTGACCAGGGCGAAGAGCTGGTCGTCCGATGCGGCCGCGAGCTCGACGTCGTAGAGCGCGGTGGTGAGCTGGAGCGCGAGCGGGTCCGGCAGCGATTGCCGATCGCGCAGAATTGGCAAAAGAACGGGGATCATCCGGGCGAACTCTTCGGTGCCGTTGGCGACCGCGCGCACGAGGGCCACGAGATCGGTGGACACAGCCGCCGGTTCCTGCATCGTATCGCTACCGCCCTTCACACAAAGAGCGACACCACGATGGTCGCGCCGACCATGAGCACGTTGGTGTAGCTGTGCATGATCATGGGATAGACCACGCTGCCGGACCGCTCGTAGCAGTCGCCGTAGAAGTAGCCGAGCGCGGCGGCGTAGATCACCTGCGAGGTCGACCACGTAGCGTTCAGCGGGTTGAAGGTGATGTACACGTGGGCGAGGCCGAAGACAACGGCGGCGAAGATGGTGGCGAGGCTGACGCGCGGGTGGAGGCGCCGCGCGGTGACCCAGCGGGCAAAGAGGGTGATGGCGAAGGCGCGGAAGATGACCTCCTCCGAAGGGCCGGAGAGCAGGAGCTGGAAGCCGAGGTAGCCAACGACGTTGCGCGCGGTCATGGGAAACTGAAAGGGCCGGAAGTTTCCGATCGCGATCACGGTAATGAAGACTCCCGCGGTGTAGAGGGCAAAGAACGGGATGAACCGTCGCAGGTAGCGCAGCCCCGCCTCGCGGTTGCCGAGCCCGAGGTGAAAGTCGATTGCGCGCGATCGACGGATGAGTGCGACGGCAATCAGCACCACCGCCGCCTGCACGATGTGGTGCACGCTGAACCAGGCGAAGGCGCCGTCGGGGTCGATGGTATTGTAATTGAAAAGATTGGCGACCCAGCGGCCGATCATCGGCACGCCCTTGAGGATGACAACCAGGACGACGGCGGCGGATACCCTGACCGCGATGGGAATGACCTTGGACCGGGGCGAGTTCATGGCGACCTCTGTGGGCATGGTGTGCGCTCAGAGTGCCGTGGAATGGGGGTGGAGGTCAATGCGAAGAGGGGGACGGTGCCGAAGGGTTTTCGTGATTTTTTGCACTATTCCGATTCCGAGCTCCGTGTTACCATGGTGGTTGTCCCCCTGACCACGGAGGAAGCGTATGACCGATCTCAATCAGAAGCCAATTCTGCTCGTGGACGATGAGGTCCTCATCGGCATGGCGACCAAAAACAACCTCAGTCGATTTGGCTACACCGTGGTCACAGCAACCCGTGGCGATCAAGCGATCGAGTTTGTGCAACAGTGTCCAGATTGCGGTCTCGTGCTGATGGATATCGATCTCGGGCGTGAAATGAACGGGATTGACGCCTCGAGAGAGATCCTGAAGAGCCAGGAGATGCCCATTGTTTTCGTGTCGTCACACACCGAGCCGGAGATTGTATCGTTGACGGAAGCCGTCACCAGCTACGGATACATCGTGAAGTCGTCGAGTCCGACGGTTTACGACGCATCGATCAAAATGGCGTATAAGCTGTTCACCCAGAAGAGACAGACAGAGGCATTCGACCGTTATCTCAAAACGGCTCTGGAAAACGCCAGCGAACCGATCTTCATCTCCGAGGGCAACGGTAACGTGGTCTACTACAACAAAGCGTTTCTGGAAATTCAGGGTCTGTCGCACGAGGATGCGGTGATTACCGAGCTCGCCGAGTTCCCCAAGACGACGACGGTCTTTTCAGACACGGGGCAACGCCTGAGCGTCGACAACTGGGCAAGCACCCGTCCCCTTCGCGGAGAATCGGGCGAGAACGTGGTGTTCTACGTGTACAATCACTCGATCAAAACGGTACTGGTAAACGAATACACGTACGCCCCGATTTTCGACGATCATCGGCGGATCATTGGCTCATACGTGAAGATTGGGAAACCGGTTGCCAACCCGGACCTCGAGGTGCTCGCGAGCATAGAAAGGGCGATCGGGGAACAGATGGAGTAACGGAACCGAACGAGAACAATGACCGTCAGCATTGCCTTCTTCTCGGGAACGGGAAACACCCGTCACGTCGCAGAGCAGTTTGCGAGAGAGATTCGGGCGCGTAATCACGCGGTGCACGTTCTGGAAATCGGACCGAACGTGAAGGACGGGCCGATCGTTGGCGATCTGCTGATTCTCTGCTTCCCCGTGCACGCGGGGAACGCGCCCCGGCCGGTCCTGGATTGGATTGCCGGGCAACGAGGCCGTTCCGGGCTTCCGACGGCCGTCTTCTCGGTGTCGGCCGGGGGAACCGTCATTCCCAACGTGGCGAGCCGGGTCTGGGTGAAGCGGCGGCTTGCCCACAAGGGTTACGAGGTTGTCTCTGAGGGGATGATCGTCATGCCCTCAAACTGGATCATCCCGACAAAGCCCGCGGTTGCAAACGCGCTGCTGTTGGCACTTCCGCATAAGGTGGCGTTCTTCACACAGCAGGTTCTCGCCGGTGGGGGCCACCGCGATTGTCCCGGGATCGGGCATCGTGTGCTTTCGGCACTTGGCCGGGTGGAACACGCCGGGGCCAGATGGTTTGGACAACGAATAGAGGTACGCACCCACTGCGTCGGGTGCGGCTGGTGCGCATCTCACTGTCCCACGGGAAACATCCGGATGGTCGAACAGCGGCCCCGGTTTGGTGGCCGCTGCGCAGCGTGTCTGCGATGCGTCTACGGCTGCCCGCAGAATGCGCTGTCTCCCGGCATGGCCCGTTTTGTGGTGCTCGCCGGCGGATACGATCTGCAGCGTCTCCTTCAGACCCGCACGAATCCGACCGAACGCGATCTCAATCGGGAATCGGCCGGAGTGGTCTGGATTGGCGTGCGGCGGTACCTGCGCGAAGCGGGCAGGCGCTGCTGACACTGCAGATGCAGCGGGCCCCTGCCACGTGCGCCGTCTATTGACGGGCGACGGCGCCGGGTTCGAGTACGCGGTTGATCACGACCTCGGTTTCGACTGCGGCTTTATCCATGACCGATGCAATCACGCCGCCGAAGGGTTTGGCCATCAGGACGCTGTTCATGCGGGCGATGTAGGTGTTTCCGTTGCTCTTCTCGTAGATCGCCACACGGCACGGCATGAGGGGCGAGACGATGCGCTCGTCGTCCAGGC
>SLTF01000320.1 GCA_007130025.1 Spirochaetales bacterium
AGCTCTCTCCCGAAGGTTGTCGGCGCATCAGAGGGCACCGCCGGTTCGATGCCGCAGCCATTGTCGCTGCAGGTCAGCAGCGCTCCGTCCGGCAACGGTTCGAGGGTCACAAGGATCTCCGGGGCGTCGATGCAGTCAAAGGCGTGCTTCATGGAGTTGGTGACAATTTCGTTGATGATGATCCCCAGCGGCGAGAGGATTCGGGCGGGAAGGACCAATTCGGCGATTGTGAGCCTGACCGTCACTGCGCTGGCGTTGTCGAACTGGCCACAGATCTCCGCCACAAGCGGCTCGAGATAGTCGCGCGCACTCATCGCATCCACGTTGTCGGAGCGGTAGAGCTTGTCGTAGAGCACCATCATCGCCTGCACCCGCCCCGCGGCGTCCTGGAGGATGCGTTCGCAGGTGGGATCCGGCTGGAAGTGTGATTGCAGAGACAGCAGCGAGCGCACCACGTTCATGTTGTTTTTGATGCGGTGGTGCGTCTCGTGGAGCAGCAGATCCTTCTGCTCCAGCAGCTGTTGAATCTCCCGTTCGGCCCGCTTTCGTGCGGTAATGTCGATGGCGCTGACGTGCACGCGTTCGAGCGTCTTTTCGCATCCCGGTGACACCGCCCAGTGCAGTTCCAGATCGAGCGGTTCTCCGGTTTCGGTTCGGTGGCGCTGCTCAAGGGTAAACCGTGTCGCACCACCCGCGATGAGCACCAGCTCCGTTCGAAACACCTCCAGCGAGCGATCGTCAAACGAGGTGGTGATGTCGGAGAGAAACTGCTCTTTGGAGTCGACGTGGTACATCTCGAGCGCTGCCCGATTTGCGTCGAGTGCCCGGACACACTGTGCGAGCTCACGCACCACCTTGGGGTGGGCGGTGAGGTAGGCTTCGAGATCACCGTCGATTGAGGCAACGATTTCGTCGAGCCGTCGCTTCAATTCGGTCAGATCGTCTTCCCACATGGGGATGGGGGCAGACTCAAACAGTCCCCGGTAGCGCTCCTCGCGATCGTGGACCCGCCGGCACGCTTCGTACAAGCGAAACGCCATCCTGATGGCGGCGAGAAGCACCGTCTCGCCGGAGTTTTTGACCACGTATCCATATGAGGTGATGCCTTCGGTTTTTTCCACCACCTCGGGGCTGGTGTGCGACGAAAGAAAGACCAGCGGAACGTCGCGCTCACTCAGGATGAGTTCGGCCGCCTCGGTGCCGTCCATCCCGGGCCCCAGGTTGATGTCCATCAACACCAGGTCTATCCCGGGGGCGGCACGAAACGTCTCTACCGCCGTCTCGCCGGTCGCGGCGGTTATCACCGCGTAACCGGCTCGCTCCAGAACCTGCTTTTCGTTCAGAGCGATGATCGGCTCATCTTCAACGAGGAGGATGGTGTGCGAAGCAGTCGAGGGCATGGAGCCTCCGGTGAAGGTGTTATTGTATACCGGAATACCATATGCAGCAACGACATTACGGGTGCCACGTGGTATACTCGGAACATGCCACAACGTTCCCGGCGTCTCGTCCCGGTATTCTTTCTCGCACTCCTGCTGACGCCGGCAGCCGCTGTACGCGCCGATGATGCCGTGCGGCCGCGGGTGGCGGTGGTGTTGTCGGGTGGGGCGGCGCTGGGGTTTGCGCACACCGGGGTGCTTGAGGTGCTCGAGGAGGTGGGTATTCCGGTTGATATGGTGGTGGGCACCAGCATGGGCGCCATCATCGGAGGGTTCTACGCCGCCGGGTATTCGCCCGCGGAGATCCGCTCCATTTCGGGTGGAATCGACTGGGTGGCGATGTTCTCCGACTCGGTGGCGCGGCGCTCGTTTCGCTATCGTGAACGAACGCTGCGAGAGCGGTTCTTTCTTGAGGCCGGCTTCGACCGTGACGGCATTCACCTCGGAGGCGGCCTCCTGGCCGGTCAGAATATCACCGCGCTCTTCGAGCGGCTGACGCTCCGGATTCCCGACGACATCGATTTTGATCAATTGCCCCGCGCCTTCCGCGCGGTTGCCGCCGACGTGATTACCGGTGAAGAGGTGGTGATCGATTCCGGATCGCTCTCCGACGCCATGCGCGCGAGCATGAGCATCCCGGGGCTCTTCGCGCCCTACCGCATCGGCGAGCGCTTTCTGATTGACGGTGGGGTGGTGAACAACCTGCCGGTTGATGTGGCGCGCGCAATGGGGGCGGACATCGTGATCGCGGTGGAGGTTACCGAAGAGATGGCGGTGCCGGTGGAACGGCTCTCGCGCAGCCCGCTTGCGTCCATCGATCAGTCTACCAAGATCATGATTGAGGCCAACGTTCGTCCTCAGCGCGCGCTGGCGGACATTCTGATCCAGCCCGACGTGAGGGACTTCTCCCGGGCCGGGTTTGCCGAAGCGCTCGATATCACCGACCGTGGAGAGATAGCCGCGCGTGAGCAGATCGCGCAGTTGCGGCAACTGGCCGGTCGTCTCGAAGCGGCGCGGGGGACACTATCGGTGTCGCCAATGAAGGGCAGCTATTTCCTCTCGCTCGCCGATCCGGTCGTGGCGCGGGTGGTGGTGGAAGGCGGGGCCGAAGAGGATCGCGCGGCAGCGTTTGCCCGATTTGAGCCGCTGGTGGGGCACGCGATCACCCCTGCGGACCTGGATGCACCGGTTAACGCGGTCTTTGGCATGGGCCGGTTCGATCTGGTGAAGACGCAGATTCTCAGTCCCGACGAAGACGGGCACACCCTGCTGGTTACGCTTGAGCCGCGGGTGATCAGCAGGGGAACGGTTCGCGTTGGACTGAACTACGCAGGCGTGCTTGCCTCCTCGGCGTACAGCCGGATGGTGATCACGCAGAATCTCACGATCAACGATCTCACCGGGCGCGGCTCCGCGTGGTCGGCCGAGCTCGCCTTTGTCAATACCTTCTCCGTCTCCACGTCCTACTTCCAGCCGCTGGGGCGGGATCTCTTTCTGTTTCCGTATGCCGGGTACCAGGCTCAATCGGACAGTCTGAGTGACATCGGCCCGGTGAGCGCGGTGATCGATTCTCAGGAGGCTGTCTTCGGCATCGACCTCGGGGCGCTGTTGTGGCGGTTCGGCGAAATCCGCGCCGGGTACCGGTTCTCTCTGGTGCAGTCGCTGATGACCGAGCTCGATGACGAGAGCACCTGGGCAGCCGTTCCCAGCCTGGTTGCATCGGCGGCCATCGACAGCCGTGACTCCCGGCTGTTCCCCCGCCGAGGCGCTGCCGCGGAGGTGGAGTACCAGATCGCCCTTCCGTCGAGAACGTTTGACCACACGTTCCACCGCGTCGAGTCGCGGGGAGAGGCACACTTCCAGATCGGCGGCAGAGCAAGCCTGGGCGCGATTGCCTCCGGGGGCAGCGACTTCACGCGCACCGGCAACGATCCCAACGGCCTTCGTCCCTTCAACCAGTTTCCGCTGGGCGATGACCGGGTCTTCATTGGGTACCGCAACGACGCGCGGCGCGGACGTCATCGACTGGCGGCCGCGACGGAGCTGAGGTTCTTCTTGCACGAAACGCCCGGCACCCTGCGACTCGATCCGGTCATCGTGTTGGACGGTGGGATCGCGGAGGCGTGGAGCGACGCCCCGGAGAGCTGGTCGGATCTCAGCGCCAACTGGACCGCCTCAGCCGGAATGGGAGTGCGGTTCAACGACGCGTTCGGCGTTCTGCTGAGGGCGGGCCTGGTGCGTGAGTGGCAACCCTTCATTGCCCTCAATCTCGGTGCGTTCGGGTTCTGACTGCCGATGTCTCCGGTTCCCACCGGCGGGACTACAGCCGGCCGGCCTCAATGATGCGCTGAAGGAACTGCTGGGTGCGCGGGTGCTCAGGCGTTGAAAAGAGCTGGGCGGGAGGGCCTTCCTCCAGGATGCGTCCGTTCTCCAGGAAGCAGACGCGATCGGCAACCTCTCGCGCGAATCCCATCTCGTGGGTCACAATCATCATCGTCATGCCCTGGGCGGCGAGGTCCTTGATGATGCGCAATACCCCGCCGATGAGCTCGGGATCGAGCGCCGCGGTGATCTCGTCGAGCATCAGTACGTCGGGGTTTGTGGCCATGGTGCGAATGATCGCAACACGCTGCTGCTGTCCGCCGGAGAGCTGCTCCGGGTAGGCCGCGGCAAACTCGCTCATGCCAAAGAGATCGAGCAGCCGTCGTGCGTTCGCCTCGCTCTCCTTTCGGGAGACGCCGTGGACCTTGCGGGGCGCGAGGGTCACGTTGTCGAGCACGTTCATGTGCGGGAAGAGATTGAACGCCTGAAAGACGATACCCACCCGCTTGTGCAGTTCGTTGCTGTTTCTGAACTGCTCGCTTTCGATGGATACGCCATCGAGCTCGATGGTGCCGTGGTCAAAGGGAACCAGCTTGTTCACGCAGCGCAGAAGTGTCGATTTCCCCGAACCCGACGCGCCGATGAGGCAGACGACCTCGTGTTCGGCCACACTCAGATTGACGTCGTCGAGGACGAGGGTGGTTCCGTAGTACTTGGTCAGGTTGGAGATGCGTACCCGATCCATGCTCAGACTGTCCTCTGGAGCCGGCGCTCCTGATCCTTGCGCGCAACGTAGTCGGTGAGACGCGCCATGGGAATGGTGGCCGCCAGAAAGAGCATGGCCGCGGCAATGAGCGACGAGTAGTTGAAGGTCCGTGCCGTGTAGATCTGCGCTTCACGCACCGCATCGCGCACGCCAATCACGCTCAGAAGCGCCACATCTTTCTGCAGGGCAACGGCGAGGTTGAGCAGGGCCGGCAGGACGTTGCGCACCGCCTGGGGAACGATGGCGTAGATCATGGTCTGCCACTGCGAAAGCCCGAGCGCCTTGGCCGCGGCCCTCTGGCCGTCGTGGACCGCCTCCATGCCGGAGCGGTAGACCTCGGCGGCGTAGGCGGAGTAGCCGAGGATCATCGCGACAGCCCCCCAGAAGAGGCCGGTCCGCGGAAGACCGGGGATCTGCAGCGCGGGAACACCAAAGCCAAAGAGCAGTACGAGCAGCAGTGAGGGTATTCCGCGGATCAGATCGATGTAGAGAACGGCAAACACCTTCAAGGGGGCGAACCAGGGTCCGTTCAATGACCGGAATATCGCCAGGACCAGCGCCCAGATTGCAATGGCAACCAGGGCGACGGCCCAGACGCTCATGTTGGTGAGAAAGCCCCGAAAGACGGTCGGAAAGGCAGCAACAATCGCGTCGCGATTGAAGAACTGCAGCTTGATGCGCGGCCAGTGCGTTGCACTGGTCACCAGCCGGGCCGCCAGTCCAAACACGATCGCAACGCTGACGATGCTGATGAAGAAGGGAAGCGCACGCTCGCGGAAGC
>SLTF01000461.1 GCA_007130025.1 Spirochaetales bacterium
GCGGCTCTGCTCGCAGCCTTCAGCCCCGGTCTTCGGCGCGTGGTAACGCAGCCGTGGTGAGTCAGCCAAGATAGGCGGTAAGCATCCAGATCGCTTTCTCTTTGTCCTTCAGCATGCCCACCGCATCGTCCGCGGTTCCTTCATCTCCGTGCTCACCGGCAAGGTTGATGGTCTCTCGCAGCGAGTGGACAAGATGCTGATAGTCTTTCAGAAGAATCTCTACCAGCTCGGTTCCCTTGTAGGCTCGGCTTGGTTCTTCGTGAAGGCCGGCATTCTTCATGTAGTCTGCGAGCGACGCCAGCGGGCGATGCCCGATCTTGAGGACACGCTCGGCGACGTCGTCGATCTCTGCGTGAACGGCGTCGTAGAGCCCTTCCAGCACCTCGTGGAGGGTGTAGAACGCTTCACCCTCCACGTTCCAGTGGAAGTTGTGCAGCTTGGTATAGAGCACGTGAAGATCGGCCAGATAGCCGTTCAGCGCTTGAGCGATCGCCTCCGTTGCAGCAGGTTCGAGTCCAACGTTGGTTCGGGTTTTTGTTGTTGCAGTTGCCATTTTTTGCTCCTTGGATCGTGTTTCCGCGTACCTTCAATGTACCACCGGGAAGCCGGCGGGTCAAATCCGCCAAGGCTACCAGATGATGAGGTTTGCGCCGTAGGTCAGGCCGGAGCCAAACCCTACGGTGATGATTCGGTGTCCCGGCTTGAGCAGATCGCGGGTGACCATTTCGTCGAGGGCAATGGGGATCGACGCAGCGGAGGTGTTGGCGTATTCGGCGATGTTGGTGAAGAACTTGGCAGGATCGAACCCTCCGCGTTTTGCGGCGGCGTCGATGATGCGCACGTTTGCCTGATGCGGAACCACGTAGTCGATGTCGTCAAAGGTCAGATCGTTTCGCTTCAGAACGCTCTCAATGGCCTCAATAATGGCCGCAATGGCGAAGGTGTAGACGCGGCGGCCGTCCATTGCGAGGTAGAGGTCGCTGCCGTCCGCAGCGGTGGCCGGTGTGCGACTGCCACCCGCGGGTCGGCCAAGGGCCGGCGCCCCCTGCCCGCGGGAATAGAGCACGCTGTCCACCACGCGACTTGGGTTATCTTCGCCGGAGGCGCAGAGGAGTGCCGCGCCGGCTCCGTCCCCAAAGAGCACGCAGGTGTTTCGGTCTTTCCAGTTGATGATCTTACTGTACACCTCGGCACCAATGACCAGCACCGTGCGCGCCGAACCGGATTGAATGAATGCCCGCGCCGTTTCGATTCCGTACACAAACCCGGTACACGCAGCAACCAGGTCCATTGCCGCCGTCCGGTTCGCGCCGAGGCGATCCTGAACAACGCACGCGGTAGCGGGCAGCCCGGGATGATCCGGGGTGGACGTAGCGAGTAGAATCAGATCGACCTCATCCGCGGGCATCTGGGCGCGGTCCAGAGCGATCCGGGCCGCTTCCACCGCGAGGTCGGAGGCCGCAACGGCGTCGTCGGCAATGTGCCGGAAGCGGATGCCGGTGTGCGAGAAAATCCACTCGTCCGAGGTATCTACCAGCAGCGCGAGCTCATCGTTGGACATACGGCGTGGAGGGGCGTACGAACCAACCGCCCGAACGTGCGCGAAGTTTGATCTGTTCATGACAGTGAGTCCATTGTAGCCGCCTTATCCGTCCGGGTCAATTCTCCCAGAAGATACCAATAGATCGGCTCGATGGGTACTCCTCCCGATGTGGTGCGAAAACGGTGCTCTCGGGAAACCATCCGCGCGGAAAGGGGGAGCGTTTTGTCGGCCGATGACCGACCTTGACACCGGTTTTGCCGCGTGCTACCGTTTTCTCCAACTCGGGAGGAGCCCATGCACTACAGTTTTCTCTATCCCGGACAGGGTGCACAATTCCCCGGCATGGGCCGGGATCTCTACGATCACTCCGAAAGTGTTCGTTCGTTATTTCAGCTCGCGTCCGACCAGGTTGGATTTGACGTTGCCGCGCTGGTCTTTGACGGCAGCGAAGATGACCTGAAATCAACCGACAATACCCAGATTGCCATGACGGTGGTCAACATCGCTGCAGCTCGGGTGCTGCAGGAGTTCAATATCACCGCGGAGCGGGTAGCCGGGTTCAGCCTTGGTGAATACGCGGCGCTGGTGGATGCCGGGGTCCTGGACGTGCGCACCGTCTTTCCCGTGGTTCGCGCACGCGGGCAGGTAATGGAGGCCGCCAGCCGTGCACTCGACGGCTCCGACGGCCCCGCCGGAATGACGGCGGTACTCGGCCTTGGATACGACACCGTGGTCTCCGTGCTCAAGGGGATCCCCGACGCCTATCCGGGTATTCACAACAGTCCGGCGCAAACGGTAGTCTCCGGCACCAGCAGCGCGCTGACCGCTGCCGAAGCGGCCCTCAAGGAGGCCGGCGCCCGGCGGATTATCCGGCTCAAGGTGTCCGGACCGTTTCACAGTCCCCTCATGGAGCAGGCACGCAGCGACTTCGAGCGCGAGCTGGCAACGGTGCCCTTTGCGGATCCGCGTAAACCCGTCTATTCCAACGTCACCGGAAAATCGGTAGAATCGGGAGACGAACTGAAGCGGCTCTGTGTGCAACAGCTCGTGTCGCCCGTTCAGTGGACACAGACCATGACGCGCATGGTGGCGGACGGGGTCATGGGGTTTGTGGAATCAGGCCCTGGCACGGTCCTCGGTGGGCTCTGGAACGCCTGGCTGAAGACCAATCCCGACGTCATGCTGCAGTGCAGCTCGGCGGGAACGCTCGAACAGATCGAATCGCTGGTCGCGCTTGAGCGCAGCCGGTCGGTTATCTCCGGCTGAGCTGCAAACGTATATGCACCGCCCAATTGCGCGGCCGAGCGTAAACGCCGGCCAATGTGCGAGCGTGGGCAAAGGAGAAACTCATGTTGGTACAAGGACGGACTGCTCTGGTAACCGGTGGTTCCCGGGGTATTGGAAGGGAAATCGTATTGGCGCTGCTCAACAACGGCGCGTCGGTATACTTCATTGACCTCGCCGAAGGCGAATCCCTGGCGGAGTATCAGGAAATTGCCGCGAAGCACGGGCAGAAGGCGGTATTCAAACAGGGCAACGTGGCCGATGAAGCCGCGATCACCGCGACCTGCGAGCAGATTCTGGAGGAGTCCGGTGGTATCGACATCCTCGTCAATAACGCCGGAATCACCCGGGACGGCTTGATCTTCCGCATGACCGCTCAGGACTGGAACGACGTGCTCACCATCAATCTCACGAGCGCCTTCTACATCTCCAAGGCGATCAGTCGCAGCATGATCAAGCGCCGCGTCGGCTCCATCATCAATGTTGCATCGATTGTCGGCGTCATTGGAAACGGCGGGCAGACCAACTATTCCGCATCCAAGGCCGGCCTCATCGGTTTTACCAAGAGTCTGGCCCGAGAGGTTGCGGGACGCGGTGTACGGGTAAACGCGATTGCGCCCGGTTTCATCAACACCAAGATGACTGAGCAACTCAACGACGAGCAGCGCGACGCGCTTCGAGCCCAGATTCCCCTGGGGCGCATCGGCGAACCGGAAGAGGTCGCCAAGGTGGTGCTCTTTCTCGCGTCCGACCTCGCTTCGTACGTGACCGGCCAGGTGGTGCACATCACCGGCGGAATGGGAATGTAGGAGCTTTACATGGGAAAACGGGTCGTCATCACCGGGTTGGGAACGGTCAATCCGATGGGAAACAACATAGCGGACTTCTGGCAGGGCATTCGTGACGGGCGCAGCGGGGTTGCTCCCATCACGCGCTTTGATGCAACCGAGTACCAGACAAAGATTGCCGCCGAGGTCAAGAACTTCAATGCTGCGGACTTCATGGACCGCAAAGAAGCCCGCAAGATGGACCTGTTTTCGCAGTACGCCGTTGCCGCGAGTCTGGAAGCCATGCGTGACGCCGGACTGATGGCCGAAGACGCTTCGACCGCAACCGCCTACGATCCAACCCGCCTGGGCGTGATCCTGGGCATCGGAATTGGCGGCTTTCAGACCATCGAGGACTCTTACTGGCAGCTCTACGAGAAGGGGCCCAGTCGCGTCCCTCCCATGACCATCCCCAAGCTGATCGCAAACATCGGTCCGGGAAACGTGGCAATTGCCATCAACGCCCAGGGACCCGTCTACTCGCTCGCAACCGCGTGCGCATCCGGTACCGATGCACTGGGCAACGCGCTTCGCTGGATTCGCGAAGGGCACGGTGACGTGGTGGTTGCCGGTGGCGTGGAAGCGTGCGTCACCAGACTCGGCGTCTCCGGGTTCAACGTGATTCAGGCGCTCAGCACCGCGTACAACGATCAGCCGGAGAAAGCGTCCCGACCCTTCGACAAAAACCGCGACGGTTTTGTGATCGGTGAGGGGGCAGGGATTCTGGTGTGCGAAGAGTACGAGCACGCGCGCGCCCGGGGCGCCCGAATCTACGCCGAACTCGCCGGTTCCGGTGTCAGCTGCGACGCCAACCATCTGACGTCACCACACCCGGAAGGGCGAGGAGCGATTGCAGCGGTCAGGATGGCGCTGACCGACGCCGGACTGGCACCAACCGACATCGATTACATCAACGCCCACGGAACCTCAACGCCGGTCAATGATCCCATCGAAACCAGCGTCATCAAGCAGGCCTTTGGTGACCACGCCTACCGGCTGAAGGTGTCCTCCACCAAGTCGATGCACGGGCACCTCATTGGTGCCGCCGGCGGCGTAGAGGCCATTGTCTGCGCGTTGGCCATTCGGGACCAGTTCTTTCCCCCTACCATCAACCTCGATGAACCCGACGAAGGCTGCGACCTGGATTACGTACCCCACCGGGGCGTTGAGGGAACCATCCGGACGACGCTCTCCAATTCTCTTGGATTTGGTGGTCATAACGGCGTGGTAATCCTTCGATCAATGCAGTAGACTCTACGTCGGTGCAACTCGAACGAGAACCGCTCATCCTGCTTGCCGATGACAACCGGGTTAACCGGCTGTTGGTGATCTCAACGCTGAAAGACGAACCCTACCGGATCGTTGAAGTGACCAACGGTCGGGAGGCGATCGATGCCGCTCTTCATGAGATACCCGATCTCATTCTCATGGACCTGATGATGCCGGTGGTTTCGGGAGTTGACGCGACCCGCGAACTCAAGAGTCGTCAGGAAACCGCCCGCGTTCCCATTCTGATGCTCACCGCATTGAACGCCACCGAGGATCGCGTGCGCGCATTCGATGCCGGAGCAACCGGTTTTCTCACCAAGCCGTTCGACCGCCTTGAGTTGATTGCCACGA
>SLTF01000213.1 GCA_007130025.1 Spirochaetales bacterium
GTTTCATCGGCGAGGGAGAGAACCAGCTCACGGGTTACCAGCCATTCGTCGGGAGCCTGTCGATGAGCCGAAGCCAGAATTCCGGTTGCGTGGTGGGACTCTCCGAAGCTGCGATCGGCCAGCCAGGCGCGATTGACCGGCAGCACCGCCGGTTGTCGTTGAGACCTCAGGGTGTAGGCAATCTCGTCGTATACCCGCGCGGCCTCACCATACTCTCCGGCAGACATCAAAAGGTCCGCGCTCATCATCAGGATCTCATTTCCGGCCCCTTCCGCTCCAGTCATCAACGAGAGATATCGAAAGAACCGGTCGTATTCGTGAAGATCAAACGCCGCAAATGCCGCCGTCAGTGGCACGGAGCGCGCGACGCGCTCATCGGCAAGAATCGCCAGCGCGGTATCCCGGTCTCCTTCGTCCATCGCTCGAACCAACGCGCTCACCCGGTACCGGGGATCGCCGGTCAACTCCGCCGCGGAACGGAATGCAGAGGCCGGGCTCTCGGGACCCAGTAGCGTAAGTTGCCGGATCATGTCGGAGCCGGAGATATCCACATCGCCCCGTCTGCCGGTACGCAGCATCGCTTCAGCCACCAGCGACGCGTATCGCTCCTGATCGCGCAGTGAACGCAGCGCCCGATCGGCGGCTTCATGCGCCGCAGCGGCGTCTCCGGTGCGGAGCTGGGCAAAGACCGCGAGTGCCGCAAGCTGGGCGTTTCCCGGCAGACTGTCGGCTGCCGCAACCGTCACCCGTGCCATCACGGCATAATCGCCGGTGCGCTCTGCCACGGTCCACGCCCGTCGGATCAACCGAACCCACGAGCCACTGCTGCCCGTATGCTCCGCGGTCGCGAGAATCTCACGTGACGCCCCCACATAGCTCCCTTCATCAATCAACCGATCGATCCGGCCGAGGGCATCGCGCATGGTGCGGGTTATTCGTTGATGTCGAAGGTAATCGCCAACGGTGTACACCATGGCAACAAAGAGGGCCGCAGAGAAGAGCAGAAAGATCCAGGCGCCGATCCGCCCTTTCATGCAGGCACGCCTTTGCGGATGCCGTCGAGCACCCCGTTGACGAAGCGGTAGCTCTCTTCACCACCAAAATCGCGCGCGATTTCTACCGCTTCATCGATGGTCACGCCGGCAGGAATATCGCGCTGCCAGAGTAACGCGTACACGCTGATTCGAAGAATCGCCAGATCGACTTTGCCAAGTCGCGAAAAATCCCAGTGCCGAAGCTGCGACCGGATGTGCTCGTCAATCTCTTCGATCTGTTCGAGCGTACCGGCTATTAACAGCCGCGCAAAGTCCCTTGCGTGGGGCTCGTCGTTATCCGTCGGATCATCCTGGAAGAGATCAGAGCCGTCGGCAGCGTCAATCAGGGCCGATGAGGTGGGCCGTGCAAGATCCCACCAGTAGAGCGCCTGAAACGCGAGAACCCTTCCCCGCCGCCGGTTACCCACGATCACCTACCAGTTGAGGTTCTGCTCAAAGAGCCGGATGTCCGCTTCGCTGCGCAGCTCAGAGACCACCTCGTTTACCGCCTGCTGAAACACCCGCTGCTGATTCACATTCGTCAGGTGGTTTCGAATCTGGTCCCGCACGGTGACGCTCTGTCCGGGGAATATTGGATCGTTCAAACCGAGAATTCGAGCCGAGCGCCGATTGGTAACCTGCACCACATGAAACCCGACGTTGGATTCAATGACTTCCCGGCCGATGCTGCCTTCCTCAATCTGGAACACGGCATCAACAAAGGCTCGTCCCAGCAACTGGCTCTGTTGCGACTCCTGCCTGATCAGAAACCCAAAATCGCCACCGGCAAAGCGAGGATCATCATCCGCTTCTGCGATCAGCTGATCGAACGTCTTGTTGCCGTTTCGCACCGAGCGCAGCAGGTCGTCGGCGAGCCGACGCCGTTCAGCGCGCTGCTCTGCGGTCGCGTTTCGAGTGTCGACAAAGACGTGACGAAAACGCGCCATGGTGGGATTGGTGAACTCGGTAGCGTTATCATCGTAAAAGTCGCGAATCTGTTGCTCCGTCGGTGGCGCAACCGAGTCAAACAGGGCTCGTTTTTGCTCGAGCACAAACCGTTCCTGGAGCAACCGGTTTCGAATCTCGGTTCGGTACTCATCCCAGCTCAGACCCGTCTGTTGGCGAATGATGTTGCGAAACTGCTCGTCCGTCACCGGCTGGCCGATGCTCTGCCGTTGTGCCGCGATTGCCTGATTCAACTCGCTGTCGGTGATCCTGATGTTGGCACGAGCCGCCGCCTGCTTGATGAGGATCTCCGCGATCTGCGCGTCCAGAAGCTCTTTGCGGTTCTCGAGGTTGAGCTCGCGCCCCATCTGCGATTCAATAACCCGAGCCTGCTGACGCAACTCGCGCTGCCCGATGTTCACCGTTTCGGTGAGTCGGACCACGGCCACCGGTTGATCAAGTATCTGTGCTGAGGCGCTTACCGCGCTCATGAGCAGCACAGCGACCACCGCGGCCGCTCGTACCGTCACTCGTTGGATTTCTCCGGCATTTCTTTTGTTCATAAATCAATACACCTTAGTTTCCGTTTTCACTCTCGTGATCATGATACCACACAGCGCGGAGAAAATCACTGCACGCACTCGTACCGCGCAATCTTCTCTTGCAGCTTCTTGTATCCACTCAGTTTCTCGTCGAGCTCGAGTCCCCGCACAAGACAGCGCTGAGCCGAGTCGACGTCGTCGTTCTCCAGATGCAGCTCGGCCGCCTTCTTCAGAAAGAAGGCGGTCTCCTTGCGCGAGAAGTTCAGTCGGATCACCGTCTCCAACCGATCGAGCACCGTTTCGCGATCCAACTCGGACGGCATCCGAAAACAGACGATGGCGCGCAAACGAGCCGTTACCTCGTCAAAGAAATGCCGGAAATAGGGGCGCTCCCGCTCGTACTCTACGATCCAGACCAGCAGGTCGAAGGCGCCTTCCAGATCACCGCGTTTATCGTACTCTTCGGCGAGAAGAAACGCACAATCCATGAAATCTTCGCGATCCATGTGCAGCCGAAGATTGAAACCCGCGGTCCGAACCAGTTCGCGATAGAGCTCGACCGCGGCATCCGCGTTATTGTGCAGGAGATCGTAGAAGATCAGCTTCGCCTGACTGTTCAAGTCGGACGTACGCGCCCGCAGAAACTCCCGGTAGTCAAACCGATGAGGGTCGGCAAACAGCGCGTGCCGCCGGTCGTAGTCTTCACGAAGAATTGGATCGCTGAGTGTGCGATACGCCTGAATGAGCAGCCGCATCATCTCGACGCTGGCCGCGGCGGTTGTTACGTCGGGGTGCAACTCCTTGGCCCGCCGACGGAACGCACGCTTGAGTTCTTCGGGAGAGCAGGAGACCGGCACTTGTAGAAGGTCGTAGTACGTATCCAAACCACTGCACTCGATGTAGGGTCAGATCTGGAGCCGCTTTCCGAACGCTTCCGCCTCTCCGGGTGAAGAGATGACCGCCTGCTCGCGCAGGAACATCCCTTCGGCTTCCATGGTCTTCATGAGTCTTGCAAGCGCTTTTTGAGCCCCAATGGGCTTACGCAGAACGAACGCGAAGCACTTTTTGCCGGTGACCATGCCGGCGCTCTTGAGGAACTCCGAAACCTTTGGGGACACCTTCCCGCCAAAGAGCGAAATCTGTTCGGTCCCTACCACGATATACTGATAGATCGACAGCTTGGTGTTGACGTCACGGGAGCCGTCGATCAGATCGACGCTGTGCCCCTGTAACTCCATCCCCGCGGCCAGAGACTTGCATGTTGAGATAATTCGATTTCGACCCTTGCCCGGGAAAAAGACCAGCGCGATCCGCATACTCAGCTTCTTTCCGCCACCCTCGGTGACGGGTTACTCACCCGACGCAGAGTCACCGGCTGCCGGATCAACCAGGAGGCCGTTCTCGGTGGGAAGGCCGAGATCCCGTTGAGGAGCGTCATCGGTGCGCCACCATTCGGTGGTTGGACCAGACTCCAACCGGCGTGCGGCAGCCTCAACGTTTCCGGTATCCGGGGTCCGACTCATCCATGCCAGCCCAAATGAACTCAACAGAAAGATCGTGCCAAGAATTGACGTCGTCTTGGTGAGAATGTTCCCCGATCGATTTCCGACCTGGCTGGAACCGCCCCCGCCAAAGATGCCGCCCAGTCCCTCGCCACCTTCATCCTGAATCATCACAATTGCCACCAGAAGCAGCGCGGTGATGACAAACAGAATCAGCAGCAGAATGCTCAACAAACCCATGCGTGCTCCCTCTTACCCCTTATCGTACTGAACGATGGGGAGAAACTGTTCTACCGTCAGTGAGGCGCCTCCAACGAGCGCGCCGTCGATGTTTGGCTGCGCCATGAGACCCGACGCGTTGTCCGGCTTCACCGAACCACCGTACTGGATCACCATAGCATCTGCCGCCGCTTGCGAATAGAGCCCGGAGAGACGACTGCGAATGATCTGATGCACCGCGTCGGCGTCTTGCGGCGTCGCGGTTTTACCGGTGCCAATCGCCCAGACCGGCTCGTACGCGATCACCACCTGTCCGAGCTGCCCTTCCGACACGCCCTTGAGGCCCAAATCAAGCTGCTCTTCTACAACCGCATTGACCCGGCCGGCCTCTCGCTCTTCCAGGGTCTCCCCCACGCAGAGAATCGCCGTCAGTCCGTGCTGAATCGCGAGCTTCACCTTGGCATTAATCAGCGCGTTACTCTCACCGTAGGTGTGGCGCCGCTCCGAATGACCGAGAATCACCGCCTCAACGCCGAGATCCTTCAGCATCAGAACCGACACCTCGCCGGTGTGAGCTCCGCTCTCTTCCGCCGCCATGTTTTGCGCGCCGAGCTTCACGTTTGAGCCCTTGAGCACGGCTCCCACCGCCTGCAGAGCGGTAAACGGCGGTGCAACCATGACGGTATGCGCCGTGTTCGCGACGGCCGAACGGAGTTGACCGGCGAGCGCTTCCGCCTCGCCGATCGTTTTATGCATCTTCCAGTTTCCCGCGATATACGGTGTTCTCATGTCGTGATCTCTCCTTAGCCCCGGGTACTGCGCCTCGCGTTTTCCGCCCCGAGTGTTACGCTTCGAGCGCCTTGATGCCGGGAAGGACCTTGCCTTCCAGGAACTCAAGCGATGCGCCCCCGCCGGTTGACACGTGGTCGATCCGGTCGGCTACACCGAACTTATTCGCCGCCGCTACCGAATCTCCGCCGCCCACAATGGTGGTACCCGAGCACTCGGCCACCATTCGTGCCACCTCA